>CALCHC010000085.1 GCA_937901335.1 uncultured Phascolarctobacterium sp.
ACCAAAGGTTAAGGAACCAAAGGCAACCACTGCCAGCGCAATACCTAAAACCATTAATGCCCAACCACTATTCTTTCTTTTTATAATCAAGTTTTATCACCCCTAAATAATTCTGGGTAAACTGCTTTCGCAAATTCTTCTACTGCATCTACAATGTGATGACTTGCTACATAACGATACTTGTCCGAAACAAATTTAATCTGATTATTTTTAATTGCTTTCACATCTTTATATGCAGGATCGTTCTTGATTTGAGCAACGTATTCATCAACATTATGCTTATTGTCATAATCCCAAGTAGCCAAGAAAAATATATCAGGATTAACTCGAACAACCTGCTCTTTGCTAATATAACCAGTAGCAAGTTCAGTAGGAATTTGCGCCACACCATTGATGATGTGAGCTTTATTCATCATACTGTCAATCAAATCACCCTTCCGCCCCATAGCAGAAAGAAAATTAAAAGCGACCACAGTCTTACGCTCGTCATCAGGAATTTGGGAAAGCTTGGCTTCCAATTTCGCCATACGTTCGTCCATCTCTTTTACAAGAGCTTCACCCTTAGCCTTTTCCCCCACTACCTCACCAAGTTTTAAAACTTTTTGGCGCATTTGTTCATAATTCTTAGGTCTACTAGCAAGATAAACTTTTAATCCTAAAGCATCCAAAGCGTTAATAATATCACTGCTCATTGCAGTGGTTGCTAAAACCAAATCAGGTTTTAATGCCAAAACTTCTTCAGCATTACCATCAGTTTTGCGACCTACTTTTTTGAACTGCTCCTGGGTTATAAAAGTGATACCAGAATCTTCTGCCCAACGACAGTAAGCAGCAATACGATTTGCTTCCACCAATTCCGTTAGAATCTCATCCGTCCCGTAGCTTAATGAAACAATCCGCTTAGGTTTCTCGTTAAAAATATGCCTTCTTCCACCTTCGTCTATGACTTCATAAGCAACTTTAGTTTCCTGAACTTCTTTAGATGGAGTTTCCTTACTTGCGCAACCACTAATGCAAAGGGCAAGCAACACCAAGCAGATTAGCCACAGTCTTTTCATTTATCCACCTGCTCTTTAATTGCTTTTGTAATATACGCGTTCCACAATTTTTGAAGCATATGAGCTGCACCTTGGAAACCTACAAAAGGTACTTCCGTAAAAAGTACTTCATCAGCACAAGGATAAGCTATGTTGCTGTAAGAAAAGTCTACTCTTCTACGGCGAAGCACAGAAGCTTCACTGCTGCTCGCCAAAAGCAAGACATCCTCTGCATTTTGAAGCAAGCTTTCAATTTCAGCAGCATCCTTGCCAACTACAAGCACTTTATCAGCAACATCACAATAATCTGCAGTCTTTACAGCATGTTGACAAATTACAGTAAGCTCGCCCATATCAGCCCATTCCTTACGTAAAGCCTGAGCCATACACAAAGCCTGTGTACCCGGTGCGACAAGAATAACCTTGTCAAACCAAAGGCTTCCCCAAACACCGCGATAATCATTGCCTTGAGCAATCAATCTTTCTAAAAGTTCTTTACCCTCTTCTTTTACTGCTTGTAAATTTTCGCAAGGCAATGCTTTATGAATACGTTCTAACCAATCTTGCGTACCTTCAATACCATACGGCATCCCAGCTACAACATAAGGAGTACCAAATAATTTTTCTAAATGCTGTGCTAATTTCAAGCCCAGTTCTTCATTACAAACAATGTTCAGCCCTGCAGCACCCAGCTTTTCTAAATCTTCAAGACTACTTCCTGAACCTGGAATTGCATTAATCTTATAGCCTGCCAATTTCAGCAAGCGACAAATCTCTTTTCTATCCGCAGTACCGTTGTAATAAAAATCACTCAACCCAAGCACATTGACAGTATTTTCCTGTACTACTAAATTCTTATGACTAAATTTATCCACTACAGAGATTGCCGCTTTAGTATATCCTTCTGCAAAGCCGCCAACCAAACCGCCACAATCCATGGTAATAAATGGATAAGGCAGTTCCATCTTACGAACAATGCCTGCCAAATCATCACCAATCAGGCTAAGTGAACAGCTACTTTCGACAAGCAATAAGGAAGGTTTACTTCCACTATCCAATAAACGTTTAAGGGTTTGAGTCAAAAACTTTTCCGTTCCGTAAACTATGGCATTATTGTCAGGCTGGCAATTATGAAAACGCTCGCCCATATCGTGCTTCACATGCTCTAAAGTTCGTAATGCGTAAAAATAACACCATAAAGGACCGTTAACCAAAACTTCTGCACCGGGAATCCCCGCAACAAAAGCAGCAGCACCACTTAGTGCACAGCAGTCAACTCTATGACAAATGTTTCCCCATTGCTGATTGTTAGACATAAACCATTCCTCCGCTGCTGTGTTTACTACATAAAACTTTATAGATTACTTGCATGAACTCTATTTCTCCTCTTGTCCCAACCTTAGGCAACATAGGCAGAAAAACTTGTTTAAGATTTTTATCCTGTAATTCGTGGGTTGTAAGCACAACATCCGCTTCTTGCAAGAGCTTTTCTCCATCTAAATTTGAGCAAATAGGTACATCCGTGTACTTGCGTAAGGTTGCAACCATTTCTTCAAAATAGCCTGCTTCCAATGCATCTAGCAAAACTATTCCGCGCAAATCAAGTTGCAAATTTTTAACAACACCTAACATAGATTCAGGATGGAAATACATCAACCATCTACCAATACATAAGGTTGTTTTCTTATCCTTGGTAACCTTCAAGAATCTCTCTAAGCTTTTTGTCATTGCTAATTGTTCATCTGCTAACACTGCTTGTGCCAGTTCTTCACAATTTAACAATTTACCCATTTCTAAAATCCATTGTTGAGTTCTTTCCCAACCAACGGGATAAACATCTTGTAAATATTTAAAACCGAATTTTTCCTGTAATACTTTAGTTAAATTCTCAAGACCGTTATGAGTATTACCCTTACCACCTAGGACTACCATTGCTTCTGCACTAGTAACCTTTGGCAAATCTTCAAGCTTCATATAACCGGGGAACTGTCCGATAACGGTTACGCCCATAGCATTTAGAAGTCTTGTTACTTCCGTAGCGTAATGTCCCCATGGACCGCCATTATCACCAATCAGCACCACAGTTTTAGGAATATGCTCCTGCGGATATAAATATCTATCAATCAACTTGTAAGTGATTTCAAAATAGCCTTCATAAAATTCACCATCTAAAAAGCCGTAGCTATCTACTGTAATCACCGGCAAGTTGTATTCATCTTCTGCCTCTTTGGCTACAGCCTCCACATCGTCACCAATTACACCGGCAACGCAGGAACCAGCCAAGACTAAACATTTAGGCTGATATTCTTCTACTGCATAAGCAATGCATTGCTTTAATCTATCTACACCACCAAAAATGGAATGCTTTTCTTCCAATTGACTTGAAAGCAGTGGAACTGAAGCACGAGCTTCGCTTCTACCTTCCCCTAAAGCACGATAATGAGTATTAATATCCATAGTACGAGCAATATGAGCACACGCACGAGGGCTATGGAAGATTACTACCACGCCATCCATATAAGCAACGGCTCTCCACACACCGGGCATACTGCAACTACAACTTTTTCTAATATTTATAAAACGTTTTGTTTTAATTCCCATATTTTTCTACCAGCTTCTCTAATTCTTCAAAGGTCATTGGTGTAGGCACAGAAAGCTCTGCATTTTCAACAAGCACCTTACTTAAATCACGATAGATTTGTGCTTGCTCGCTTTCCGGTGCATATTGCAAAACAGTTTGACGGTTATTCTCTGCCTTATTCACAACAACATCACGAGGAATAAAAGCAATAAGTTTCGTGTTCAAACGCTTAGCAAATTCTTCGAGTAAGTTCTTTTCGTTGGGAGTGTTGCGGCTGTTACCAATAATGCCACCTAACCGAACACCACCTCGTAAAGCAAAGCGCTTCACACCTTTTGCAATATTGTTTGCAGCGTAAAGGCTCATCAGTTCACCGGAAGAAACAATATAAATATCGGTAGCATAGCCTTCACGAATGGGAACTGCAAAGCCACCGCATACCACGTCACCTAAAACATCGTAAAGCAATACGTCTTCATCTTCGATAACATTCAAAGAACGAAGTTTTTCCAAAGCAACAATAATACCACGACCAGCGCAACCAACACCTGGTTCAGGACCGCCAGCTTCTACACATTTAATGTTGTTGTAACCAACATGGACAATATCCTCAGCCAAAACTTCTTCTTTATCACGTACCACATCTAAAACAGTTTGGGTACAAATTCTACCAAGCAATAAACGAGTGGAATCATTTTTAGGGTCGCAACCAATTTGGCAAACCTTTAAACCTTGTTCACTCAAAGCAGCAGATACATTTGCGGTAGTTGTAGATTTACCAATACCACCTTTTCCGTAAATAGCAATCTTCTTCATAAAAAACTCCTCCAAAGAAAAATTTTACATTTCTATCTCAAAATAGTATAATGTCCTAAATAAATGCGATTATAATTTTAAACTATATACCAATTATATAGTCAAGAGCGGAGGGTTCTTAATGGCGCAACAAGAAGTCAAAGGTAATTACTTTACAGCAGGCGAGCTAGCTAATTTATTTAACATTTCTAAACAAACATTACTGTATTACGACAAAATAAAATTACTATCACCAGCTTACGTTGACGATAAAGGTTACCGCCATTATTCCATTCAGCAATATCTTGATTTGGAAATTATCGTTAACCTACGCTCCTTTAATATCAGCATTATGGTCATTAGAGAGTATTTACAACAACGCAGTAAAGATGATTTTTTAAAGCTTGTTGCTCTCAAGAAAAAAGAATGTGAAGCAATCATTAAGGAAAATGAAGCAATCATAAAATCTTTAGACATTATTTCTAGAACTGCTGAAAATAGAATTCCCTTTCCCTTCAACAAACCTCTCATAAATTATTATGATGAAAGATTAATGAAGATGACTTCCATTGCAGATGAAGACGATGGTAAAGAAAGAATCATCCTCTTTACCAAACATTCTCAAACTGCGTTCCACAATAAAAAATCTTTGGAAAAACATGTCGGTTGGGTAATTTCACAAGAGGACCTTTTTATAGACAAAGACTATCACCCTACTAAAGCATATTTTTCTTTTATCCCCAACACTCCGGGACACAGAACAATAAGCAGACATACATTACCTGCCGGAGAATATTTGGAAATTTATTTTCAAGGGACTTACTACAAAAATCGTTCCCAATTATTAGAAACCATTAAGAAATTTTTACAACATCATGATTTAGAAGTAGACGGAGATGTTTATATCCTCACTATCGAAAATCATCTTTACTACAACAACACCAGCGAATATATTAATAAAATATTTTTCAAAGTTATCTCCAAATAATAAGAAAACGCAAGTCTTTATTTTCAAGACTTGCGTTTTTTCTCATTTTTTACAGTGACCGGAGGTATTACCACTTTTAATTTTTTCAAAAATTTCGTGTGCTTCTGCTACGCTTTTGCCATTTGCCAGCGCTTTTTGCATATGGATCATTGCACTACGATATTTTGCATGAGCTTCATCATTGGGGATAGCATCAATGTTTTTGGGATCGAATTCCATAACTTTTTTGAAGATAGCATGGATTTCTTCAGTAGATTTACCAGCTGCTTTAGCAGCTTCCACATGTTTCATAGCGCTTTCGTAACGATATTTAGCATGGGGATCGTTGGGAAGTTCATATTTCGGATGAGTACAGGTCATTTTATTCACCTCTTCTTATAATTTGGTAGTTTAAACTATACACTATATAGTCGGAATATAGTCAAGGAAAAAGTTCAGGGTAAGCAGCTTTCGCCATATCCTCAACCCCTAAAACAAAATGTTGGGAACAAGTCAGAAGATGCGCAGAGGGAATTACAATAATGCTTTTATTTTTGCCAGCATTAGTAGTCATATAAGACTGGTTGGATAAAAGCTCTTCCTTCAATGCGTCAGGACTATGTTCCCCGTCAAAGTTCCAGTCGCCAATAACGAAGCTATCCGGATTTAACTGCACTATAGTTTCTTGGGAAAGTGTACAGGGCTGAGAATAGTTCAAGCTTCTGGTAACGTCTTCAACGCCGGCAAGACTACAAGTATCACCAAAAGTTCCCTTAGGAGAATAATAAGCACCAAAGGCGTGCATAAAGAGAACCTTGCGTTTTTCCTTGATGTTGCCTAATTTTTCCTGTAGCTTTTGAATGCGAGTATCCATTTCCGCAACTATTTGCTTACCTTTTTCCAGTTCCCCTACAACTTGAGCAAGTTCTAAGATGGAAGCCTTAATCTCTTCAAAATTGGAAGGAGTTTTGTAAACATAAACCTTCATTCCCATTTCGCGCAAGGTTTGGTAACTTTCGGGAGGGAAGAAGTCAGAAATAAGAACCAAGTCAGGATTAAGCCCCATAATACTTTCGGGAGTATTACCATGTGAGCGATTGGGAATAGTTTTGACACGCTCAACAATATTGGAAATACCACCATCATCTGCCAAATAAGTAACGCTTAAAATTCTGTTGAGCGGTACCAAATCCAAAAGTATCTCGTCAGTACCAATGGACATCGATACAATTCGTTTAGGCTTTTCCGAAAAGGTAAGCTTTGTGTTGGTAATGTCCGTTACGGTGTAGCTACCTTCCTGTAAATTTGCAGCCGCA
>CALCHC010000086.1 GCA_937901335.1 uncultured Phascolarctobacterium sp.
GCAGGAAGTGTGGGAGAAGCGGGTTAGTTATCTGCTGAAGTACAACACCAGCCTCAGCCAGACTGACAGCGCCAATGAAATGCCGTATTTTCCTGAGTTGGTGGTTAAAGAACTACTTGATGAAGTTGTTACAACTTACGAATTTCCTGGTTATAAAAATTTAGATGTATCCTTTAGGGATTTGGAACAAGTTTATAGAAAAGATAGTCCTGCATGGAAAAATGCCCTTTCTATAAAGGGGATATATTTAATTACAGATATGAAAAAGAATAAAACTTATGTTGGAAAAGCTTCTGGCGGGTTTGGTATTTGGCAAAGATGGGGGAATTATATTGCAGATGGACATGGTGGAGATGTGGCGTTGAAAGAATTGATGAATAAAGAAGGTGGATTGGATTACGCTAGGGAAAATTACAAATTTACATTGTTGGAGATTACTAATGATTGGGATGAAACTTACATAGATGCGAGAGAATCTTATTGGAAGAATGTACTGATGTCTCGGCTGTTAGATAATGGTTATAATAGAAATTAATGGGTTGGTTACTAACAAAAGCGCTGCCTTCGGGCAGCGCTTCTTTTATGTCCTGTTTTTGCACCATTCTTTCTGATAAAATAGTTAAAAAGTTTATTTTCAAGAGGAAGTAATGTTATGAGTATATATGTAACTGGTGATATACACGGTTATCCTATAAGGTTTGACCAATCCAAATTGGAAACTATGGGATTGAAGCTTACCGAAAATGATAAGCTAATTGTCTGTGGTGATTTTGGATTGCCGTGGTACGGAGATAAAGAAGAGGAATGTTGTCTTGATTGGTTATCACAAAGACCTTTCGAAATTTTGTTTATAGATGGTAATCATGAAAATTTTGATTTACTTTATAAGCTTCCTGGTGAAGAAAGATATGGTGGCAAGGTTCATAAATTGCGTGATAATATCTATCATTTAATGCGTGGGGAAGTCTACGAAATTGAAGGCAAGACTTTCTTTGTATTTGGTGGTGCTACTTCTGTCGATAAGCATATGCGAGAAGAACATGTTGACTGGTGGCAAGAGGAAGTTTTTAGCGAAGCGGAAAAGTTGGATGCTATTCGGAATTTGGAACGAATGGGGAATAAGGTTGATTGTGTTATAACACATACAATTCCACGAAGATTTCTTACTGATTTGTCAGTACATCTACAGGGTGCTGATACTTGTCCTATTTCTGAATTTCTTGATGAATTGAGTTGTAAAATCAAATATGAGAAATGGTACTTTGGGCATTTTCATACAGATGCAAAAATAAATGAAATGTTTACTTGTATGCATGAGCGCATTGAGAAAATAGAATAGCTACACAAAGAGAAGCGCTACCCTTTCGGGCGGCGCTTCTCTTTGTGTTTAGGGAGAGATGTTTAGTGTTTTGCTTAAAGTTGGTAGTATATCTTCAAACCTATCAAAGCATTTAAAGAGTGTTTGTAATTCTATTGAAGGTTTTGGGGAGCCAAGCCAAAAGATAATTTCGTCTGCTTCAGTATCGACTTCAGTGTAATAGTTTTCTAAGAGGTTGAAATCATCAACTTCTAATGTTGCAGCATTGACGATAATAGCGGTTGCAAGGATAGCCACTAAATCGCTGGCTATATCGGTGGGGTAAATCTCCAAATTTTTGTTGTGAAGCAAAATTTTGAGACAGGAATTTTCTTCTTTGGTTAAACCGAAGGTTATTATCCTCCCTTCATAAGTATGTGGTATATAACCAGTTATGGAATCAAAGGTTTTCATTTTTGCTTTCTCCTTTTTAAAAACGTTTAGGTTTAAATTTTTTGTCCGTGATTTTTAGAATTATTGATAATCGACTTCGTCCCAATAGAGTGCATCTTTGCGTTTAGAAAAGTTTTTCAAGGTGTTGATCGCTTCTCCGTTGATGTATTTATTTTCAAGGAAATCACCATCGTCAGTTAGCAAAATGTTTTTTGATTCTGCATAAGGCCAATGTTTTGGGGAGAAGTTTAATGCTTCGTCTTTGATTTGGTTTATTCGCCATTGATAAACATCGGATTTGGTAATGTTTTGCTTACACCATACATATTCGAACCATCTGCCAAGAGCTTTAGGCTTAGATAAAAATTCTCTGCAATCATAGGCGTCTAATTCATCGTCAAAGAATTTTTCTCGTAGGGATTGAGTTTCTGCTGCGAAATAAAATGTAATAGCATTACAGATTGCATGGGCAAGGGAGGTTTCAAGACCAGCTTTTAGTTTATCTCCATTGTTTGTTCCTGACGCCTGTTTAAAGTGCTGATAAATATTTTCAATATAAAGTAAGATGTTGTTTTGCTTGTAATCATATTTGGCAAGTGTTGGAATTGTTTCTTCCAAATCTAGTAATGCACTACTTAGTCCATACAAATCGTGTAAGAGAGATGAGATTGCTTTACAAATATCGCATTTATCAGAGTGTGGTCCTGGGTCGTTAAGAGTGTCTAAGTATTTGGTGAAGTTTTCAATGTCTTTGAGCAATGTTTGTCTGTAGCTTTTAGCTTTAACTTTCTCAAGAATTGCATCTAACATTGAAAATGCTTGTGGGAAGGCGGGGATTTTAACTTCATCAATTAAAACATTATATTTACTTAAAATCTCATAAAAATCGTAAGTAATCATATCAAGAGGAATTTTCCCATAACTTTCTTCTGGTGCTTCAGTAGAAATTATGATGTCAGGCATTGGTAGATTCATATGTGTGTTGCGGTAGTATTTTTCCAAGATATTGTTGAAAACTTCTACCATTTGCTGCTCTTTTTGAGAAAGCTCTTGAAAATCAGTTTTGGTAATTGGTAAATTGCCTAAATTATAGGGAACGCTTATGTTGATATTTTTAGCAATATAAGGCTTCTCATAACGCTTCTGTTCAGCTTTGACTTTAGTTTTTAACGCAAAGAAGATCCATTCCAACGCATGTGCTTTTGGGAAAAGGTATTCAATATTTCTAACATGTTTTAGTATCCATTTGTCTTTGGCTATGTTTAGATGTTTAGGAAAATCGTGAAAAATAAATCCTCTGCGAACTTGGTCGCTCATAACATAAGCCTTGCTTTCAGAAATATGGTGCTCGACAAAATAATTGAACACATCGTCACGGAAAGCGATTAGATCGCTAGGAGAGTAACCAAAGCGTTCTATTAAAATGTTAGAGTCTTCATTCCAAACACCGGTAGAACAATTGAGACCTAAGTTATAAACTAAGTCAGCAAATGTACAAGGTTCGGGAAGTTCTGGTGTGCCACCGTAAATGTTGAGATTTAATATGTCTTTCCATGCTCGCAAAGCAATTTTTCTGCAAGAATTATCAATGTGAGTTGTGAAAAAATCTTGATAAGTACCTTTAATATGGCAATCAATTGTTAGCCTATCGTACCAAATTATACTTGGGCGAGCGTGTGGGTGTGGTATTGTAAGATTAATGTTAGGATTTAGTTTGTTTAACCAATTTTGTTCCAAAAATAGGAGGACAGTTTCTTTTGCGTTTTCTGTAGTGTCAATATCAAAATGAAAAGAGTGGGTTGGATATTTTAAAAGACTTTGCCAAGGAATGTTGTGGCCATCGGCGATAAGGGGAGCGTTGTCATGCTTACATTTAGCAGTTTGCGGTAAGTCAAAGCCGTTTTTGTATTCATTATGTTTCCAATAAATTTGATGACAATGTGGACAATGATAATGAGCTGGCAATGGATTAACGAAAGTTACATCGAGCAGATAAAGGATAAAGCTGGAAGCACCAGTTCCACGATTCCAATAAGGGTAGTTGTTATGGCGTAGCCATCTACCTAAATCGTGTATGAAGGCAAAAGAAACTATTGCTTGTTGTTCTGGAGAATCTTTCCAAGCATCTTCGATAGAGTGATATTTGTATAGGAAGCTCCATTCTTCTTTAACTCGTGTTAAAACTAAAGGGTCTGGATTTGCTCCGTATTTTTTGTGCAGGGCAGATAGGATTTCTTCGTAGAGTTTTTGTTTAATTTCTTTAAAAGGTTTATTAGAGTACAGGGGAGTGTATTTCATAAGAGAGCCTCCTTTTGGTAGTTTGTTAATTTTATTTTAAAGTAACAGATGGTTCATAAATGGAACATCGACTTATTGAATGAGAAAGCTTGGATTGCTATAATTAACCCAAGAGGTGATTTTGAATGTATACTGCACAACCGAAAAATATGCTTATTATGAACATCTTGGAAATCTTGAAGATTCATTCCGATGCAGACCATCGTTTGAATCAAAAGGATATCGTAGATTTGCTTAAACGCGATTATCAGATGACTGTTGACCGCAAAGCTATTAAGCGTAATTTGATGAATCTTATTGATTTTGGTTATGAGCTTGAATGTACGGAAACTATCCGTATAAATAAAAAAGGAGAGCAAGAAGCACTCCTCAGTGATTGGTATTTGATTAGAGAATTCAATGATGCAGAACTACGCCTTTTAATTGATAGCTTGCTTTTTTCAAAACATATTCCTTATAGCCAATGTAAAGAACTGATTGGAAAGTTGGAAGGGTTGTCCAATAAATATTTTAAAGCAAAAGTTAAGCACATTCGTACTTTGCCGGAAAATATGCCTAATAATAAGCAGATTTTTTATAGCATTGAAATTCTTGACGAAGCTATAAGTAAAGGAAAGAAAGTTGAGTTTCAGTATAACGATTTTGGTATAGATAAAAAATTGCATCCGCGTATGAGTAGTAGTGGTAAAGCGAGAAAGTATGTAGTTAATCCTTATCAAATGGCAGCAACCAACGGACGCTATTATTTGATTGGCAATTATGATAAGTATTCCAATATTTCACATTATCGTGTTGATAAGATTTCTGAAATAAAAATTTTAGATGAGCCTGTCAAAAAACAAAAGGAACTCGATGAAAGCATTAACTTGCCAAAACATATGGCTGAACATGTTTATATGTTTAGTGGAGCAAGCGAAAGAGTAACAATGCGTATTGATAAGTTCCTTGTGAATGATGTGATTGATTGGTTTGGCAAGGATGTAAGTTTTTATGAACCTACAGAAGATGAAGTTACTGCAAGTGTTGTCGTGAACTTACAAGCAATGCGTTACTGGGCAATGCAATATGCCAATCATGTTGAGGTGTTGAAACCGCAGAAGTTGAGGGAGCAAATAAGGGATGACTTAAAAGAAGCAGTTAAGATGTATGAGTGATAAGGAAATGGCAATAGGAAAAGGCTTCGCGAGTGCGAAGCCTTTTTGAAGTATTAGACTTTATGTTCTTTTATCCAATTTAATAATTCTTCATATTTGTATTTTCCTTCTGCTAAGGCAAGACCAACCATAACAACGTCTTCGTTTGTACAATCTAAATAGATGCCGTTAACTTCAAGGAAAGTAAGCATAATATACATTCCAATTCTTTTGTTGCCATCTACGAAAGCATGGTTAGAAACCAAGCTGAAACCGATTTTTGCAGCCTTTTCTTCTTTTGTGGGATAAAATTCTCTGTCACCGAATCCTGCGAAAGCACTTTCTAGTGCTGATTCTAGCAATGCTTCATCACGAACGCCGATGCTTCCTCCAGTTTCTTCGGCTATAAGTTGATGCAATAATAAAATCTTTTCTTTTGAGAACTTAATCATTTTGCAAGCTCCAAGAATGCAGGTTTGAATCTTTTTAAGACTCTAGCTGCTACAATATCTATTTTTTCATCATCGGTTAAATCAATAATAGGAGAATTGTCTAAGTCTACAACTAAATATTTAGGGCGATTATTTTTAAAAATGACTGCTTGTCCATTTTTCTCAGCGATTCTGGTTACGCGAGAGAAGTTTTGGTTTGCTTCGGTTACGGAAACTATAGTTTTAGTATCAATATTCATAGTCAAATACCTCCTTGAGTTTATTATAACTCAAAATAGGTAAAATTCAACCTATTTGCCTGGTGTGGTTACAAGCGGTTACTTTTTGCTCTTTTGGAAAAATCGCAAAAGGTTAGACTACACCCAAAAAAGAAACTACCAAAGAAAAAAGGTAAAAGTAAAAACTCTCTATATAATAAGTTGCCCGCGAGAAAGCAAAAGCGGACACATTCTTAGAAAAATTCTTTAAAACTTTTTTAAAAAAAGGTGTTGACAAACTCTTTTGGATGTCATATAATCAATATCGTTCCGAACAACGGAATGACCTGCGGGAATAGCTCAGTGGTAGAGCACCTCCTTGCCAAGGAGGGGGTCGCGAGTTCGAGCCTCGTTTCCCGCTCCACTTAAAAATTTAGCCCTCTGGAGTTTTCCAGAGGGCTTTTTAGTATTGTCAAGCAAGCTTCTTTATGATATGATACTATGAGCGATTTATGTCAGCATATTTGCTGTAGGAAAGCTGACACACTAATCCGATTATATTATTTTATTTACCCATATAAATTTAAGGGAGGATTTTATTAATGAACGTAACCGTTGAAAGAGTAGGAAATGAAGCAACTTTGAAAATCACTGCTGAAGCAGCTGTTGTAAATAATGGCTTTAAACAAGCTGTTGCTAAAATTGCTCAAAACGTAAACATCCCGGGCTTCCGTAAAGGTAAAGCTCCCCGTAACATCATCGAAATGCACTATGGCAAAGACGCTGTAAAACAAGAAGCTTTCGAATTCGTAGCTAACAAAGCATACAGCGAAGCTTTGGAACTCCAAAAACTCATCCCCGTTGATGATCCGAAAGTAGAAACTTCCGTATTCGAAGAAGGCCAAGATATGGAATTGGTTATCAAAGTTACTTTGAAACCTGAACCGGAACTCGGCGAATACAAAGGCTTGCACGTTGAAAAACAAGAAGCTGTTGTAACCGACGAAGACGTTGATGCTGCTGTAAACGACCTGCGTAACCGCAACGCTAAAATGGTAGCTGCTGAAGAAGGCGCTGTAATCGAAAAAGGTGACTTCGCAATCATCGACTTTGCTGGTACTGTTGACGGCGAAGCTTTCAGCGGCGGCGAAGGCAAAGGCTATCCTTTGGAAGTTGGCTCTAACTCCTTCATCCCCGGTTTCGAAGACCAATTGGTTGGCTTGTCCAAAGGCGATTCCACTGACGTAGAAGTAACCTTCCCGACCGAATACTTCGTAGCTGAACTCGCTGGCAAAGAAGCTATCTTCAAAGTACACATCCAAGACGTTAAACGTAAAGAATTGCCGGAAATGACCGACGAATATGTTGCAGCTAACAGCGATTTCAAATCCGTTGAAGAACTGCGCGCTAACTATAAAGAACGTATGCAAGCTGCTGCTGAAGAACAAGCTAAAGTAGCTTACGAACGTGCTTTGGTTGACTTGGCTGTAGCTAACGCTACCTTCGAAGTTCCTGAAATCATGATCGAAGACCGCATCACCCAAATGGTTGACGAAATGAAAATGAGCCTCGAAGCTCGCAAAATGTCCTTGGAAATGTACATGCAATACACTGGCCAAGACATGGAAAAAATCCGTGCCAACCAACGCCCGACTGCTGAAGAAAACGTTAAAACCGACCTCGTTCTCGATGCAATCGCTAAAGCTGAAGGCATCCAAGTAGACATGGAAGACGTTGACGCTGAAATCGCAGCAATCGCTAACCAACACAACGCTAAAGTTGAAGACGTTAAACAAATCATCAAAAACAACGGCACCATGGGCTTGCTCTTGGCTAACATCCTCCGCCGCAAAGCTGCTCACGTTGTAATTGACAGCGCACAATAATTTTACAACAATTTCAAAATATTACACTGAAAGTGCCGTATGACCTACGGCACTTGTGGTGTTTTTAAAAGAGGAAGTGAAAAACAATGAACTACGTTCCTATCGTCGTTGAACAATCCAGCCGCGGAGAACGTTCCTATGACATTTACTCTCGTCTGCTCAAAGACAGAATAGTTTTTGTGACCGGACCCATCGATGACAACATGGCGAATGTTGTCATTGCTCAATTACTCTTTTTGGAATCTGAAGATCCTGACAAAGATATCCATCTGTACATCAACAGCCCTGGTGGCAGTGTAAGTGCAGGCATGGCTATTTATGACACCATGCAATACATTAAACCTGATGTTTCTACCATCTGCATGGGTATGGCAGCTTCCATGGCTTCCGTACTTTTGGCGGCGGGTACTCCCGGCAAACGTTTTGCGTTGCCGTATTCCCGTGTTATGATTCATCAACCTTTGGGCGGTGCTCAAGGTCAGGCTTCTGAAATCGAAATTCACGCTCGTGAAATCCTTCGTATTCGCGAAGAAATGAACGGCGTACTTGCTAAGCATACTGGTCAAAGCATCGAAAAGATTGCTCATGACACTGATCGTGACTACTATCTTACCAGTCGTGAAGCTGCTGAATACGGCTTGATTGACAAAGTTTTGGAACGTCACGAAGCTGCGAAATAAGATACATTTAAGGAGATAACCCATGGATAACAATGAAAAAAATGAACGTTCTTGTTCCTTCTGCGGTAAGCGTGAAGGTCAAGTTCGCAGTCTGATTGCAGGTCGCGGCGTTCATATCTGTGACGAGTGTGTCGAGTTTTGCAAGGATATGCTTGAAGAAGATAAACAAAAAGCAGCTGCTGAAAGCATGCCCTCTGCCGGTGAGCTGCCTACCCCTAAAGAAATCAAAGAAATTCTTGATGAATATGTAGTTGGTCAAGACGAAGCTAAGAAAACCTTGGCAGTTGCTGTTTACAACCACTACAAACGCATCAATTATGAAATGCAAAATCCTGAAGAAGAACGTGTTGTAGAATTGCAAAAATCCAATATTTTGATGCTTGGTCCTACCGGTAGCGGTAAAACCTTGCTTGCTCAAACTTTGGCTAGAATTCTGCAAGTTCCTTTCGCCATGGCAGATGCTACTACCTTAACTGAAGCTGGCTATGTTGGCGAAGACGTGGAAAACATTCTTCTGAAGCTTATTCAAAACGCTGATTACGATATTGAAGCTGCTCAACGCGGTATTATCTATATCGATGAAATTGATAAAATCTCCCGTAAATCTGAAAATGTTTCCATCACCCGTGATGTTTCCGGTGAAGGCGTACAACAAGCACTTCTGAAAATTTTGGAAGGTACTGTTGCTAGCGTTCCGCCTAAAGGTGGTCGCAAACATCCTCACCAAGAGTTCATCACTATCGACACTACTAACATTTTGTTTATCTGCGGCGGTGCTTTTGCAGGCCTGGAAAACATTATCAATGCACGTGTTGGTAAAAAGAACTTGGGCTTTGGTGCAGACATTCAAAAGAAAGCGGAAGTTAATAACAACGAAATCTTCGCTAAGGTTTTGCCTGAAGATTTGATGAAATTCGGTTTGATTCCTGAATTTGCAGGACGCTTGCCCGTTGTTGTTACCTTGAATAGTTTGGATAAGGAAGCGTTGGTACGTATTTTGTGCGAACCGCGCAATGCTTTGATTAAGCAATATCAGCATTTCCTTGCGATGGATGGTGTGGAATTGGAATTTGAAGATGGTGCTTTGACTGCAATCGCAGAAGAAGCATTGAAACGTAACGCTGGTGCTCGTGGCTTGCGTGCCATCATCGAGTCCATCATGCGCAATGTTATGTATGAAGTTCCGTCCCGTGATGATGTTATTAAATGCATCGTTACTGAAGAAACTGTACGTGAGCATGCTGAACCTCAAATGATTATTGAGTAAAATAAAAGGGGGAAGGGCTGTGCCTTTCTCCCTTATTTCCTTATAAAGGAGGGATACCTTTGACTGAAGAAATCATGACCTTACCGCTGTTGGCGCTGAGAGGTATGATGGTTTTTCCGGGTATGATTATCAACCTTGATGTTGGCCGTGAAAAATCTATCGCTGCCGTAGAAGCTGCCATGGAAGGCGACCGTCGTTTGCTTTTGGTAACTCAAAAGGATGCGGCGCTTACCGATGTACAGCCGGAGGATTTATATAAATTTGGTGCTTTGGCAGAAGTAAAACAACTTTTGAAACTGCCTAACGGTGCTATCCGTATTTTGGTAGAAGGTTTGGAACGTGTAGAATACGTTTCCATTACTGATTCTGCAACTGAAAAAGTTTACTTTACCGGTCACGCTCGCATTTTAGAACCCGTACTTGGCTACGAAGTTGAAGTGGAAGCGCTGCGTCGTATGCTCATTGAAGCTTTTGAACAATGGGTATTGGTAACTAAAAAAGTAAACAGCGAAGTTTTGCAAGCATTGAAAGGTCAACCTGACCCCGGTCGTGTTACTGATATGATTGCAGGCTATCTTGCAGTTCCCCTGGAAGAAAAGCAACAGCTTCTGGAATTGGCAAACGTACAAAAACGTATGCACAAGCTCTATGAAATGCTCAGCAAGGAACTGGAAATCGCAGGCCTTGAAAAAAATATCGCTCAAGAAGTACGCAAACAAATTGAGCGCAATCAAAAAGAATATTATCTGCGCGAACAAATCAAAGCCATCAACAAAGAACTTGGTGAAGGCGATGAACTGAAAGCGGAGATTGAAGAATATAAAAAGAAAATGGCAGAGCTTGCCCTGCCTGAAGATGTTATCGTTAAATGCGAAAAGGAATTGGATAGACTTTACAAAATGCCTCCTATGATGGCAGAAGGTGCAGTTATCCGCAACTACTTGGACGCATTGTTGGCTTTGCCTTGGGGCAAGTTCAACCAAGATAACTTCGATTTGAAACGTGCTGAAGATGTACTGGAAAAAGACCACTACGGTTTGAAAAAAGTTAAGGAACGCATCCTTGAATATTTGGCGGTGCGTGCTCTTACCCAAGATACTAAAGGCCCCATCCTTTGCTTGGTAGGTCCTCCGGGTGTTGGTAAAACTTCTTTGGCTCGCAGCATTGCTGAAGCTATTGATCGTAAATATACCCGTATTTCCTTGGGCGGTATTCGTGACGAAGCAGAAATCCGTGGCCATCGCCGTACCTACATTGGCGCTATGCCCGGCCGTATTATTCACGGTATGCAAACTTGTGGCTGCATGAACCCTGTGTTCCTGCTGGACGAAGTTGATAAAATGGCTTCTGACTTCCGTGGTGACCCTGCTTCTGCACTCCTCGAAGCACTTGACCCGGAACAAAACCATGCTTTTAGCGATCACTTTATCGAATTCCCCTTTGACCTTTCCAACGTATTCTGGATTGTAACTGCAAACACTGTGGAAACTATTCCTCCTGCTCTCCTGGACAGAATGGAAGTTATCCAACTTTCCAGCTACACCGAAGATGAAAAGGTTAAAATTGCCGAACTTCACTTGCTTCCCAAAGAACGCAAGGCTCACGGCTTGGAAAAACGTAAAGTTTCCGTTAGTGAAAAAGCGCTCCGCCGCATCATCCGCGATTACACTCGCGAAGCTGGCGTGCGTAACTTGGAACGCAAGATTGCAGGCGTTTGCCGTAAGATTGCTCATAAAATTGTTACTGCCGATAGCAAATCTGCAAAAGTAACTGAAAAGAACTTAGAAAAATATTTAGGCCCTGTAATCTACTTGGAAGATGATGTTACCATCAAATCCGAAGTAGGTATCTGCACTGGCCTTGCTTGGACTGCTGTTGGCGGCGAACTCTTGAAAGTTGAAGTTCTTGCTTATAAAGGCAAGGGCGGTTTGACTTTGACCGGTCAACTTGGCGATGTAATGAAAGAATCTGCTCAAGCAGGTTACACCTATATCCGTAGCCGTGCGAAAGATTTGGGCTTGGAAGAAAACTTCTACGAAACTGAAGATATTCACATTCACTTGCCCGAAGGTGCTATTCCTAAAGACGGCCCTTCCGCAGGTATTACTATGGTAACTGCAATGGTTTCCGCTCTTACCGGTCGTCGCATTAAAGCTAGCCTTGCCATGACTGGCGAAATTACTTTGAGTGGCAGAGTACTTCCTGTTGGCGGCATTAAAGAAAAAATGTTGGCAGCACATCGTTATGGCGTGAAAACTATTTTGTTGCCCCACCGTAACATGCAAGATTTGGAAGAAATTCCCGAAAATGTGCGTGCTGAAATGAAGTTTATTCCTGTAAAACATATGGATGAAGTCTTGAAATTGGCTTTGGAGGATAAAGATGGCAAATAAACCTTGGGATATTATCCATTCTAAATATATTGCTTCTGCTGTACGTCCTGAACAGTATCCTCAACCGGAGCTGACTGAAGTTGCTTTCATTGGACGCAGTAACGTAGGCAAGTCCTCTTTGATTAATTCCTTGTGCCGTCGTAACGGTTTGGCTCGCGTAAGTTCCACTCCCGGTAAAACTCAAACTATTAACTTTTACCAATTGGAAGCAAAACGCACCATGGAAGATGAATTCGTTGAACGCAATGAATTTTACTTGGTAGACTTGCCTGGTTACGGTTTTGCTCGTACCGGTAAAGCTAATCGTGACCAATGGTCCGGTTTTATTGCAAAATACCTTTCCGGTAGCGATAACCTTTCCATGGTTTGCCAATTGATTGATATTCGCCATAAACCTTTGGCTAATGACATTGAATGTTATAATTGGCTGAAAAGCTGTGGCTTGATGGTACAAATTATTTTGACCAAAGCAGATAAGCTTTCCAAGAACGCTGCTGCTAGCCAAAAAGCTTTGTTCCGTCGTGAGTTTGGTTTGACTGAAGATCAAATTATGGTTTATTCTTCTACAAACCATACTATGCGTGGCGATTTGATTGAAAGAATCATGGGTGCTGTAAATAACTTTTAAGGACTGAGCTGAATGTTGGATAGGCTTTTACTTTTCATCACCGCAGGTTGCTTAGGGACTTTGCTGATGAAAATGCATATACCCATCCCATATATGTTGGGTGGTATGACGGTAGCAATTTTATATAAAACTTTTGTTGGCGAAAAAGCAGTGAAGTGGCCTCGCTTGTGGCGCGACATAGGCTTGATGGTTGCTGGCTACGGTATTGGTGTAAATTTTAACACTGCTGCTTGGAATAATTTTTTGCACGAGCTTGCTGGTGTTAGCGCATCTACGTTTATTGCTTTAGGTGCGAGCATTATTATCGCTATTGTTACAGCAAAGGTTACTCGCGAAGATTTGAAGAGTTGTGTTATCGGGATGCTTCCCGGTGGTATGACTATGTCACTCTTAATGGCGGAAGAAGACAAGACCATCAATCCAAATGTGGTTGTGGTAATGCAAGTAATTCGCTTGTTTGGGGTAATAATCTCCGTGCCCTTTTTAACGGTATTGCTTTTAAATGCAAAGGTTATCAATAGTCCCTTAGGAATGGTTGCACATGCAGGGTATCACTGGGCAATTTTTATTCCTTTGACTATTTTGGGTAGTTTTATTGCTACTAAATTGCGTTTGCCTACTCCAGTTCTTTTAGGTTCAATTTTAGCAACTACTGTTTTTAACATATTTGTTGGTAGTGTACAGCCTGTTCCTGGTTTCTTGATGGCACCTGCCCAATTGAGCATTGGTCTTTTTATGGGTATGATACTTGATGCTAAGCGTATTGCCCAAACTAAAAATGTACTTCCCTTTGTAATTGGAGGGACTGCGCTTTTGGTAGTGATCAGTATTGGCGTTGCTTATGTTCTTTCTGATTTATATGGCTTTAGCCTTGTAACTGCATTTCTTGCTATGGCTCCCGGTGGCATTGCGGAAATGGCGCTTGCTGGGTTAAGTATGGGGGAAGATGTGGCGACAATCCTTGCTTATCAATTGGTAAGACTTTTAGCCATCAATCTTTTGGTTCCGCCGGTGATTGAGTGGTACTTTTCAAAATCGCAATAAGTACCGTCTAACTTTATTTGTAATATGTTTGATAAACTCCTGTTATGTGAAAACATAGCAGGAGTTTTTTGTTTTTCTCTTAAAAATTTTTTAAAATACTTTTGGGAGACATTTCTAAAAATGCCGGAAAGCTTCTCGTAGAGCTGAGTTCACAATATTTCACAATTAGTGGGACAAAATAAAACCCTACTGGACAAAATTATAAACGAGTGCTATACTTGGTACATCGAAAGAGATAAAAAATAAATTACATATAATTTTTCTGTGTGAAAGGAGAACCTAAAATGTCTTTTGAAAAATTTGTTGAAACTCTCTGCAATATGAAATTCTACATCGTTCACTAAGAAACATTGTTTCTAAAATGCAAAGGCACTTCCATAAAGGAAGTGCCTTTTTAATTTTTATTAGCAGTGTTTTTATGATAAGAAAAGTTTGTTGGCTGATAAACTTCTGTTATAATAAGGGCATAATTTAGATGAGGTGCAAGCTTATGAGTAAATATATTATGTCTTTAGATTTGGGTACTACCAGCTGCCGCAGTATTTTATTTGATAAGAACGGACAAATCTGTAGCGTAGCGCAAAAAGAGTTTACCCAATATTTTCCTGAACCTGGTTGGGTAGAGCACGATGCTGAAGAAATTTGGGCAACTCAAAAAGGTTTGATGTTTGAAGCTTTGGAAAAACTTAGCGTGGAAATGTCCGATGTTGCAGGCATTGGTATTACTAACCAACGTGAAACCACTGTGGTTTGGGATAAACATACCGGTCGCCCTGTTTGCAAAGCAATCGTTTGGCAATGCCGTCGTACTGCGGAATATTGTGACGAATTGAAAGCACAAGGTTTGGCGGATATGTTCCGGGATAAAACTGGTCTTGTGCTGGACGCTTACTTTAGCGGTACCAAATTAAAATGGATTTTAGATAATGTTCCCAATGCTCGTGAACGTGCGGAAGCAGGGGAGTTGCTCTTTGGTACTATTGATACTTGGATTATTTGGAAGCTTACTCACGGCAAGGTACACGTTACTGATTACTCCAACGCTTCCAGAACCATGCTCTTTAATATTCATACTTTAGAGTGGGATGAGGAGATTCTTAAAATTTTAGACATTCCTCGTCAAATGTTGCCTGAGGTTAAAGCTTCTAGCTGTCTTTATGGTCATACAGAAGCTCGCATTTTTGGCGAGGAAGTACCTATCGCTGGTGCTGCAGGGGACCAACAATGCGCTCTCTTTGGTCAAACTTGCTTTGCTCCCGGTGAAGCTAAGAATACTTATGGCACTGGCGGTTTTATGCTGATGAACACTGGCGAAAAACCTGTTGCGTCTAAAAACGGTCTTGTTACTACTATTGCTTGGGGCGTGGACGGCAAGGTGGAATACGCTTTGGAAGGCTCCATCTTCGTAGCTGGTGCTGCTATTCAATGGTTGCGTGATCAACTTGGTTTGATTCGTGATTCTGCGGAATCTGAAGTTCTTGCTAAAGCTGTACCTGATACTAATGGTTGCTATATGGTTCCTGCTTTTGTAGGGTTGGGTGCTCCCCATTGGGATCAATACGCTCGTGGTGCTATCGTTGGTTTGACCCGTGGTACTAATCGCAATCACATCGTGCGTGCTACCTTGGAATCTTTGGCTTACCAAGTTACTGATGTTTTGAAAGCTATGGAAGAAGATAGTGGTATTAAATTAGGTACTCTTGCCGTTGACGGTGGTGCTTGTGCAAATGATTTCTTGATGCAGTTCCAAGCAGATATTATCAACACAGTAGTTGCTCGTCCTAAAACCATTGAAACTACTGCTATGGGTGCAGCGTACCTTGCAGGTCTTGCTGTTGGCTATTGGCAAAGCAAGGAAGAAATTAAAGCTAACCACGTTATCGCTAAAGAGTTTGCTCCTAATATGGAAGAAGCTCATCGTGCAAAATTGCTTGACGGTTGGAAGAAAGCAGTTAAAAGCACTGGCGTACATGTAATTTAAAATAATAGTGTAGAAAACAAAAAGAAGCAGGCGTAATTGCCTGCTTCTAAATTTTTTAGAGCTTAGTTGCTTTTCTTTTTATGTTCTTCCAATTGGAATTCCATCCATTTAACCATTGCCAATTTGCCAAATTCATGCCAAGTTGCGCAATCGGAGTTTTTAGCAACGTATTCGTTCCATTTGTCTTGGTTTACTTGTTCAACTTCCAAAAGGTTCATAATGCCGAAGCCGCTGCGCCAGATCATATCGTCCATGGAAGTCCATTTGCTGTTTTCTTCCAAGAATTTAGGGTTGAACAGTTCAGGGAAGCTTACTTTGTTCAAAATCTTTGCCAGTTCTTCGTCTTGGGAAAACATATTCAAATAATATTTAAAGGTTTTATCGAGTTCTTTTGCGTCCATAATGTGCCTCCTAAAAAACTATACAACCTATTCTAACATAAAAGTTGTCACATTGCTAACAAAAAGCAAAATGTTTTCCTGTCTCGTCTAATTTTTATATTTTACAATTGAAATCATATAGGTTATGTAGTAAAATGATGATATCTTAGGAAAGGTTGTGAGTTTTATGAAAATCTCTACGAAAGGGCGTTATGCGCTCCGACTGATGCTGGATTTGGCGATGAACCATACCGGCAATTTTATCCCCTTGAAGTCAGTAGCTCAAAGACAAAACATTTCTGATAAGTATTTGGAACAAATCATTCACTTGCTTAGTAAAGGTGGTTTTGTACAAAGTGCTCGTGGCGCACAAGGTGGCTATCGCCTGACCAGAGAACCTCAAAACTACACCGTAGGTGAAATTCTGCGCTTAGTTGAAGGCAGCCTTGTACCTGTTGCTTGCCTTGAATGTGGCGCAAAATGTGACCAAGTTTCCAATTGTATGACCATTGATTTATATAAAGAAATGCAAAAAGCCATTGATGATATTGTTGATGGTACTACTCTTACTGATTTGATTGAAAGACATCAAGCGAAACTTGAAGAAAAATAAAAAATGTGCCATAATCTCCTTAAGTCATATGCTTAAAGTATGTCTTAAGGAGATTTTATTATGAGTAAAATTGCTGAAAAATTAACAGACCTTATAGGCAATACTCCTTTGCTTGCTTTGAATAATTATGGTAAAGCTTTGGAGCTTGAAGCTAAGGTGCTGGCTAAATTAGAATATTTTAATCCTGCTGGTAGCGCCAAGGATAGAGTTGCTGTAGCGATGATTGAAGCTGCAGAAAAGGAAGGCTTGTTAAAAGCCGGTAGCACCATCATTGAACCTACCAGTGGTAATACAGGCATTGGTCTTGCTTGTGTGGCGGCGGTTAAGGGCTATCAAACTATTTTGACTATGCCTGATACTATGAGCATTGAGCGTCGCAATTTGTTGAAAGCTTATGGTGCGCAACTGGTGCTTACTCCTGGTGAGCTTGGTATGCAGGGCGCTATCGACAAAGCTGTGGAACTGGCGGCGATGATGGAAGGTGCGTTTATTCCTGGACAGTTCGATAACGGGGCGAACCCTATGGCTCATTACGAAACTACAGGTCCTGAAATTTGGAGAGACACCGATGGCAAAGTGGATGGAGTTGTTGCAGGCGGAGCTGTAGGAACCTACAATGGCGGTAATTATCAGATGGAAACCATTACTGCAGATAATTATATGCAGTATATCGGAAAGTATACTGATGCATCCAAGATTACAAACATCACATTCAAGGCAGAATAAGCAGCTATGAATATGTTTAATAAATTTCTAAAGGTAGTCTCCGCCCTCTGGGTGGCGGCTGCCTTTTTTTCTTTCGGACTTTCTGCTCAGGAGACGTCCTCAAGGTGGATGTTCGGCAAGTCTGTCCTTTCTGATGATCAGACCTGGGAGAGCGGTCATTATATGAAGGCTACAACCCATGGTGAGGGCCTCATGAAGGCGGTGGATGCTTCAGGCAAGGATCTTCAGACTTATAAGATAGTTAAAGGCAGGGCGGCGGCAGGACCGTTCAAGGCTGG
>CALCHC010000087.1 GCA_937901335.1 uncultured Phascolarctobacterium sp.
GCTGATAATACGCTGAGGCTTCTCGTAAAAGGAAAGCTTCTGCCCTGTGGCATCAGTTACGCTGTAAATTATCTCACCACTATTTTTTTGTGCAGGCTTAATGCCACCGCAACCACTTAAACAAACCGCAAGAAGAATGAGCATTAAAGCAAGTAACTTTTTATACATCTTCTCACCTGCTGTTTTCCAATTGCACGGACAATTTTGCACGCAGTTCATCCATATTATCATAGGTGAATTCATGAACAACATATTCCGGTTTAATGCAATCTAAAATTTGCTTAGCAGCTTTAGTAGTAAAAGGAGTATGTTGATCAATGGACGCAACGTGTTGCCAAATTAGAGCGTTGTCCAAATTGGCGGGTACGCATCTAGTAAAAGAGCGTTGGTACTGACCGGACAAGGAACAGCTCAAATGCACGCCCTTAATCAGTTCCGCACAAGGACCAAGCTTATCAACAATACGGCATACATAATCAGCTGCTTCTGCTTCATTTTTAAGGCGAGGATTAGTATTCATCAAGTGACCGGTGTCCAGCATAATACCCACATTTTTACGCTCAATACGTTCAAAAAAGTATTTAACGTTGCGAGGGTCAGTAAGACGTAAACCGGGCCACCACAAATTTTCAAAAAGTACAGTTACGTTTTCGGGAATTTCGTCTGCAATGCTGTTGAACACATCAGCAGAAGCAAGGAGTACTTCCCTATCACTGTAGTTAAATTCCCAAGTGAAGATTTCTTCGTTATTAGCTTCAGCTACGTGCCACACCATATATTCCGGTGCTTCAGTAAGTCCCGCGCCAATATTTCTTCTGATTACAGAAAGCCATTCTTCACGACTAAAAGCGTCTCTAAAATATTGGTTGCGTTCAATTACGTTACGGAACTGTTGTTTCAAACGTTTAGCTTTTTTCAGCCAGAAATCCATCCAATAAGGCCAATAGTTAAGATGAACGCCAGTAGTCAAATCCTTATAAGATTTTCCCGGACGCTCCATTGTATAGATAAATTGCTCAATGCCATCCAGACCAAACTCCTTGTTGAAATCACGCAAGGTAGTTCCTTTGGCGAGCATATCATTTTCGTACCAATCAATTGTGCAATAATTAAATAAATGCTTGGTCATAGCATCTTTCTCCTATGCAAAAACTAGTTGAATTAATTATAACATACTTCTTTTCGTAAGCGTAGCTTAAAATAGAATTAGTACTAATAAGAATCAAGAAAACATTTTTAATACACTTATACAAAAATAAAAACCGTCCTCTCAAAATCGAAAGGACGGTTCCAAATTTTAAGTTATTAGCCCCAGAAGGAACGTACACCACTGCGTTTAGGAGCAGCTTCTTTGTCTACGTCAACTTGTTCAGGAGCATACATCAATAAATCATCAGTTACTTTGGAAACAGATGCACCAATGATGTAGCTTACACCATTGAGATAATCAAAGATACGGTTTTTCAAAGCAGCGTCAACAGCATCAAAGCTAACCATGATTGCGCAACCGCTCATCAGGGCATCAGCATATTCACGCACATCACTGAAAGCAACCGGAGTGCGCACCAAAATATTCAAATGACCAGATTTTACCAAATGCGGAGCTTCAAAGCTTCTATCTTCTTGTTCTTCTGCCATAAAAAATTTCATAGCTGTATTTTTTATGCCCATAACCTTTGCCTCCAAACTGTATCCAAAGGGTACTTAATTTCAAAATCAATAGTTAAGGGGATATATTCTTCACCTAATTGAAAAATTCCTGCTACTATTGAAAAAATATTTCTAAATTATGCGTTTTTCATACGACCGCGGATACGACCACGTTCGATACGGTCAAGAACTTTTTTACGCATACGAATGCTTTTGGGAGTTACTTCTACCAATTCGTCGTCATTGATGTGTTCCAAAGCTTGTTCCAAAGAGAAAGTTTTGGGCGGAATGAGACGGATTGCATCGTCACTACCGGAAGCACGCATGTTGCTGACATGTTTCTTTTTGCAGGGGTTAACGTCCATATCGTCTTCACGGCTGTTTTCACCGATGATTTGACCTTCATAAACGTTTTCTGCAGGAATGATGAACATGGTACCACGTTCTTGAGCGTTGCCGATACCGTAGGAAGTGGTTTCGCCATTTTCAAAAGCAACCAAGCTGCCACGGGTACGACCAGGAATATCACCTTTGTATTCTTCGTAGCCTGCGAATACATGGTTCATGATACCGTTACCTTTGGTGTCGGTCAAGAATTGGTTACGGAAACCAATTAAGCCACGAGCAGGAACTTTGAATTCCATACGGAGATAGCCAGCCATTTCGTGCATATTGGTCAATTCTGCTCTACGGAGACCCAAGCCTTCCATAACAGCGCCCATGTAATCTTGGGGAACGTCAATGGTCAATGCTTCCATAGGTTCGAGCAAGGTGCCGGTTTCATCTTCGTGCATGATTACTTTCGGTTTACCAACTTGCAATTCGTAGCCTTCACGACGCATGGTTTCAATCAAAATGGACAAGTGCAATTCGCCACGACCAGAAACTTTGAATGCATCCGGGCTATCAGTTTCTTCAACGCGCATGGAAACGTTAGTTTCAATTTCTTTAAACAAGCGGTCACGCAAATGACGGCTGGTTACAAAATCGCCTTCTTTACCAGCAAAGGGACTGTTGTTTACGGAGAAAATCATGGACAAGGTAGGTTCGTCAATTTTGAGACCTTTCAACGGTTCAGGATTTTCAAAATCAGCAATGGTTTCGCCAATGTTAGCGTCTGCCAAACCGATAAGTGCAACAATATCGCCTGCACTAGCTTCTTCAGCTTCTACACGTTTCAAACCTTGATAGGTGTAGAGGCGACCAATTTTAGCTTTACGGCTACCATTTTCGTCACACAAGGTTACGTTTTCACCATTGTGAATGGTACCACGAACAATACGACCTACAACGATGCGGCCAACATAGGAATCCCAGTCCAAAGTGTTAACCAACATTTGGAGCGGAGCTTCTACATCAACATCAGGAGCAGGAATGTTTTCCATAATTACTTTAAAGAGCGGTTCAAGATTGTCGCTTTCTTCATCCATGGAAAGTTTAGCAATACCGTTACGTGCGGAAGCAAGTACAACGGGGAATTCCAATTGGTCTTCGTCAGCGTCCAATTCAATGAACAAGTCCAAAACTTCGTCGATAACTTCGTTAACGCGTTGGTCAGGACGGTCAATTTTATTGATTACAACGATGGGTTTCAAATGTTGTTCCAATGCTTTGCGCAGTACGTATTTGGTTTGGGGCATGGGGCCTTCGTAGGAGTCTACCAAAAGCAATACACCATCAACCATGGTCAATACGCGTTCTACTTCGCCACCAAAGTCAGCATGGCCCGGAGTATCGAGGATGTTGATTTTGGTATCACCGTGCATAACAGAGGTGTTTTTGGACAAAATGGTAATGCCACGTTCACGTTCCAAATCGTTGGAGTCCATTACGCGGTCTTCAACGTGTTCGTTGCTACGGAAGATGCCGCTTTGTTTAAGCATTGCGTCTACCAGAGTGGTTTTGCCGTGGTCAACGTGAGCAATAATCGCGATATTGCGCAAATCATTTCTAATCATTAATGTTTTTCTCCCCTTCGAAAAATTAAAATGCCTTTAGGCACAACTGTCAAATAAATATAAAGAAGGCTGCTTGTCAAGAGCAGCCTTCGTAAAACTACTAAATAATTATATGCTTTTTAAAAAGACGTGTCAACAATTTACCGCTATTTATTTAACAACGGTAGGCAGCCAAGTTGCCAGTTCCGGGAACAAGCACAGGATGAAGATAAGCAAGAACATTGCTGCGCCAAAGGGAATAACACCTTTCACGATTTCGGTCATCTTGCTGTCCGTGCTGATGCCTTGAAGTACGAACAGGTTCATACCTACGGGCGGAGTAATGAGCGCCAATTCCAAGTTCAAAAGCATTACAACGTTGAACCAGATGGGATCGAAGCCCAAGCTCATAATCAGCGGGAACAAAATGGGCAGAGTAATGAAGATAATGGAAACAGATTCCAAAATGCAACCCAAGAAAAGCAACAAGCAGTTGATAGCAATAAATACTACCCAACGACTGGTTTCCAACTCTGCAACATAATTGGTCAACGCTTGCGGAGCATCCAAAATGGTCAGTACGAAACCAAAGAGGCTTGCACCAATCATAATGGCGAAAATCATACAAGTAGTTTTAATGGTATCGTTCAAAATACCGGGGATATCTTTGAAACCCAAAGTTTTATAAACGCAGAAGGTAATAAACAAGCTGTAAACAGTACCAATACCTGCAGCTTCAGTGGGGGTAAAGATACCAGTGTAAATACCGCCAACTACGATTACGGGAAGCATCAAGCCCCAGAAAGATTTTTTCAAAGCTTCAAAACGTTCATCCCAAGAAGCAGCTTCTTCACGAGGAAGATTACGGGAGCTGTATACTACGATTGCAGTGAACATAGCAGTCATGATTACACCGGGAATAACGCCGGACATAAACAATTTACCAATGGATTCGTCGGTAATCGCACCGTAGAGAATCATCGGAATAGAAGGCGGAATCAAGATACCAAGAGTACCGCCTGCAGCAACTGCACCTAAAACCAAAGGTCTTTGGTAACCACGGGAAAGCATTTCCGGAATTGCAATAGCACCGATGGTAACAGCGCAAGCTACGGAAGAACCGGTAATAGCTGCGAAAACTGCACAAGCCATAACGGTTGCAATGCCCAAGCCACCAGGCAAATGACGGAGCCATTTATGTGCCAAACCAAAGAGGTCATTACCAACTTTACCGGTCAGCAAAATTTGGCTCATCAAGATATACATAGGAACTGCGGTCAATACAAAATCATCTAAGGATTTGTAACCGATAATGGGAAGCTGAGCAAGAGCACCATCGCCACCCATAAAGAGAACCATACCGGCTACGCCACCCAAGCCTAAGGAAAAGGCAACGGGCAAACCGGAAGCCAAGAGGATTAAGAGTAAGAGGGTAAAACCAATAATCATTTCGCTACCTCCTTACCAAAATCATCATTTTTAATCTTATTAATATCAATCAACAAAGTTTTTACGATTTGCAAGAACAATACTGCCATACCAATAGGCATGGAGATTTGCGGAATCCACAACGGAGTACCTAAAGTAGAAGGTGCGCAGTTGTTAAACTCTAAGGAACGCATGGTCATTTCCCACGCTTCTACTGCAAACACGAAGCTATAGAAAATTGCTGCGAGGCAAGTTAAAACTTCAACATAGCAACGAGTTTTAGGAGAGAAATTGGTCATAACCAATTCTACTTGAATATGCTTTTTGCCAGCGTAGGTTACGCCCATGCCCAAAAAGCCAGCTACAACAACGCAATAGGTGGAAATTTCCATTACCCATTCGGTGGGTGCATTAAAAATGCTGCGGCAAATTACTTCATAAACAATCATGAAGCCACAGAACAATACCAAAACACCTGCAATAACACCGCACATCTTTGTTATAGCGTTGACAAATTTTTCGTATGATTTAATGAAACTTTCCACGATAACACACTCTTTCTTAAATGAGCCGCCAGAATGGCGGCTCAGATAAAACTATTATTTTACGCAGATATCAATCAATTCTTGACCGAATTTGCCGTTTTCTTTAATGAAGAGATCCCAAACCGGTTTAGTAGCGTCGCGCCAAGCTTGGAGTTCATTTTCAGGAACTTCGTAAACTTCCATGCCTTTAGCTTTCAAATCTGCCAATGCTTTCAAGTCTTCTGCTTTTGCGTTAGCACGAATCATATCACGAACTTCGATAGCAGCTGCGTCAAGAGCTTTCTTTTGGTCAGCATTCAATTTGCTGTAGGATTTTTCGTTAATAGCAACGATGAATTCCGGGGAAGCATGGTTGGTAACAGTCAAGTATTTATGTACTTCGTACATTTTGCGGTCACGCATTGCGGTAGTACCGGAAGTTTGGCCATCGATGGTACCACGTTGGATGCCCATGTAAACTTCACTGGAACCCATGGTTACGGAAGAAGCGCCCATAGCTTTAATGGTTTCTGCAGAATATTTGCTGTAGCCGCGGATTTTCAGACCATCAAAGTCAGCAGGAGTTTTAACTAATTTTTTGTTATTTGCATATTGTACGAAACCGTAGTCAGCCCAAATCAAAGGACGAACGCCTTTTTTCATCAATTCACTACCAAGTTTTTCGCCCAAACCGCTGTCGATAGCTTTGTCAACTTTTTCATAGCTGGGGAAAATAAAGGGAACGTCAAAAATATCCATTGCCGGAACGATGGTTGCCCAACGACCTACGGTGTTCAGACCCATATCAATACCACCGGAGATAATTGCATCGTTCATATTTTTATCGTTGTAAAGTTGGCCAGCGGGATAAATTTGAATGGTAACAGAGCCTTTAGATTTTTCATTAGCTTTGTTTTTCAAAACATCCATTGCTTTTACCAGCGGATGGCTAGAAGGAAGTGCGGTTGCCATTTTCAAGGTAACTTTTTGATCAGCTTTTTTATCTCCACCGCCGCAACCTGCTACGGTCAATGCCATTGCTGCTGCCAATGCTGCTACTGCGAATTTTTTAGTCCATTTCATAATAAAACATCCTTTCCTTTAAAGCCTTAGCTTTTCTTTACTAATTTATTATTTATATTTTTTATCCAGCTCGTTATAGTCATTCAAGCCGATAAAATTATTAAACTGATTAAAATCTAACATCTTATCCCGACAGTTTGCAGTGCTTCCTTCATCACGCAAGGTGCGCAACACATCTCGGAAGGCTTTCGTCACTGTATAAACCGAAGTACAAGGATAGAAGACTACATCATAACCGATGTTCTCTAAATCTTTGGCGTTGAGGTACGGTGTCTTGCCACCTTCAATCATATTTGCCAAAAGAATTGCATCAGGGAAAGCTTTGCGAATTTCTTCAAGTTCCCATTCATTTTGCGGAGCTTCGATGAAAAGAGCTTCTGCACCATTTGCTAGGTAAAGCTTACCACGTTCGATAGCAGCGTCTAAACCTAGAACCGCTCTAGAATCTGTACGAGCTATAATGATTGTATCTTCATCTGTTCTAGCATCAACTGCAGCTCTGATTTTCTTAGCGTGTTCATCAGCTTCGATAACTTGCTTACCTGCCATATGACCGCAACGCTTGGGCCAAACTTGGTCTTCAAAAAGAATTGCATCTGCTCCGGCAGCTTCATATTCACGCACGGTTCTCATTACGCTTAAAGCATTACCGTAACCGGTATCGCCATCTGCAAATAGCGGAACGTTTGCTGCTCGTTTGATGGTTCTTAAGGCTTCTGCCATCTCCGTCATTGATAGATAACCAACGTCCGGCTCGCCCAACCTTGAAGCAGCTACGCCGTAACCGCCCATTACCAAAGCATCAAACCCAACGGAAAGGGCAATCTTTGCAGTTAAAGCATCATATACTCCAGGTAACATCAAGATTTCTTTTTGCTTGAGTCTTTCACGCAAAACCTTTCTTGTGTTCATCTAAACATCTCCTTAAAATAGAAAAGCCCCCACCGACATCGTCGATAGGGGCGTGGATACGCGGTACCACCCTATTATTGTACTCAATACCTTAACGCAGTCTCACGCTCTTCCCTACTATTATTTCAGGAAAAGAGCTTGCGGGTGAGAGAAATTAAAGCCAACTTTTCAGCTTGCACCAACCGCTGAATCTCTAAAATGTGTCTTCACTTCATTCCCGTTCATAGCTTTTACTATGTTACATTTTTGTTTTAAAAATTAAACATAGTATAACAATCTGTTCTTAATCTGTCAACTAATTCAGAGAAACAAATAACCTTTTTCATAAATACGCAATTAAATGTATTATTGTTTACAAATTTATGTAGTAACTTTTGTAGACATCTATAAATAAAAAAGATTGTGCCTAAAACTTTATAAAGCAAAGTATTAAACACAATCTTTTTAAAAATCATAAGTTCAAAAAACGTCGCCAAGTAGCATTCTTCGCTTGAGAACAGTTACCACAATTATTGCAGTTGCTAGGAACTCTTTCTCCAAAATATTCCAATAGATATTTTCGTAAACACCCAGAAGTATTACAGTAAATTATCATTTTATCAAGAAGTTTTAATTCTTTATCCTTCCATTCTAAATCAGGTTGGTCATGCCCAATAAGGTACGTGTTAACGGCAATATCACTTTTATCATAGAGAAGTAAACATTCAGCCTGCTTACCATCACGCCCTGCACGACCTGCTTCTTGGTAATAACTTTCTATATCCTTAGGCATATTATAATGGACTACAAAACGCACATCTGCTTTATCAATCCCCATACCAAAGGCATTAGTTGCTACAATAATCTGCACTTGCCCTTTAACAAAATAATCTTGGTTACTTTGACGTTCTTCCGGAGTAAGACCTGCGTGATAGCGCAATGCCAGATATCCTTGTTTAACTAGAATCTTAGTAACCTGTTCAACTTTGTTACGAGTAGCACAATAAATTATACCGCTTTCATTTTTGTGCTTAGCAAGAAAGTCAAGCAAAGAACGTTCCTTATCTAAACTACGTTGCACGCTAAGATAAAGGTTAGGTCTATCAAAGCCATGCACTATGACTTTGGCATTACTTATATTTAGACGATTTACAATATCCTCACGCACTTCTTCAGTTGCAGTAGCAGTAAAAGCTGCTACTAAAGGATGTTTAGGCAAAAGAGCAATGAAATCAGGTATATTATAGTAGTCTTTTCTAAAACTATGTCCCCATTGAGAAACGCAGTGAGCTTCATCAACAGCAACAAGTGTAATATTAGCACGCTTAGCAAAAGCAACGAATTGTTGGTTAGCCAAACGCTCTGGAGCTACATATAAAAACTTAACCCTACCATTTAAGGTATCATACAAAATCTTACCGTACT
>CALCHC010000088.1 GCA_937901335.1 uncultured Phascolarctobacterium sp.
TTCGCGTATTGGTTAATGGTGCTCTTGGTAGAATGGGCAGCGAAGTTGTTAAAAAGGTTTGTGCTGAAGCTGATTTGGAATTGGCTGCAGTGGTTGACATTAAGGAAGCAAATATCGCTTTAGAAAATGGTTCCGCGATGACAACCCAAACTGATTTGGTTGCTGCTATTCAAGCTTGTGCTCCTGATGTTGTAGTAGACTTTACCCGTCCTGATGTAGTAATGGAAAATCTGCGTAAGGTTTTGAAGTTGGGTGTTCGTGCTGTTGTAGGCACTACAGGCTTCAAGCAAGCAGATTTGGACGAACTGGATGCTTTGGCAAAAGAAAACAATACGGCGCTCTTGATTGCTCCTAACTTTGCACTTGGTGCAGTTGTAATGATGAAGCTGGCTTGTGAAGCTGCAAAATATTTCCCTCATGTAGAAATTATTGAAAAACATCACGATAAAAAATTGGATGCACCTTCCGGTACCGCAATAATCACTGCACAAAAGATTGCAGAAGTTCGTGAAGCTATGAAGCAAGGTCATCCTGAAGAAAAAGAAACTATGGCAGGTTGCCGTGGTGCAGATTATGAAGGCATGAAGATTCACAGCATCCGCTTACCGGGTTATGTTGCTTCTCAAGAAGTAATCTTCGGTGGACAAGGTGAAGTGCTCCGCATTAGTACAGAACCCATCAACCGCGAATGTTATATGCCTGGTGTAGCTCTTGGTTGTCGTAAAATCGTAGATAAAACTGGTCTGGTATACGGACTCGATAAATTATTGTAATAAAAAGGGAGGAAAACCTTATGAAAAAATATAATGTTGCAATTTTAGGTGCTACCGGTGCTGTAGGTGGCGAATTCTTGAAACTTATCGAAGAAAGAAATTTCCCGTTTGCTGAACTGCGTCTTTTGGCTTCCAAACGTAGTGCTGGTACTGAAATTGAATTCATGGGTAAAACTTACGTTGTTCAAGAAGCAACTAAAGATTCCTTCCAAGGTATCGACATCGCTTTGTTCGCAGGTGGTAGCGTTTCCAAAGAATTTGCTCCGTATGCAGTTGAAGCAGGCGCTGTTGTAATCGATAACTCCAGTACTTTCCGTATGGATCCGGAAGTTCCCCTGGTTGTTCCCGAAGTTAACCCGCAAGCTATTTTGAAACATAAAGGCATCATTGCCAACCCCAACTGCTCCACCATTATTATGGTTATGGCACTCAAACCCTTGTATGATTTGGCAAGAATTAAACGTGTAGTAGTTTCCACTTACCAAGCAGTTTCCGGTGCTGGCAAAGAAGGCATCGACGAATTGACTGACCAAGTTAAAGCTTATAGCGAAGGTAAAGAAATGGTAGCAAAAATTCTTCCTTCTGCAAGCTTGGAAAAACATTATCCCATCGCTTTCAACTTGATTCCGCAAATTGACGTTTTCCTTGATAATCTTTACACCAAAGAAGAAATGAAGATGATCAACGAAACTCAAAAAATCATGGAAGACTATGATATGCGCATTACCGCAACTACCGTTCGCGTTCCCGTATATCGCAGCCACAGTGAATCTGTAAATATCGAATTTGAACATGACCTTGAATTGGCTGATATGATTAAAGCTATCGAAGCATTCCCCGGCGTACAAATGTTGGATAACCCCCAAGCACAAGAATATCCGATGCCGTTGTACACCTCTGATAAAGACGATTGCTTCGTAGGTCGTCTCCGTCGCGACGAATCCAACCCCAATACCTTTAACCTGTGGGTTGTAGGCGACCAAATCCGCAAAGGTGCTGCATTGAACACCTTGCAAATTGCTGAAACCATGATTAAAAATGAATGGATCTAATATTTAAGATAGTATCGAAGGGAAGAGAGATCAAATGAAAATCATAGTGCAAAAATTCGGTGGCACCTCCGTTGCAAGCGAAGAGTCTCGCCTCGCCGTAAAAAATAAAATTCAACAAGCTATTCATAATGGCTATTCTCCTGTAGTTGTAGTATCCGCTATGGGTCGTAAAGGCGCACCCTATGCAACTGATACTTTGATTGATGTTTTGAAAGAAGAAAACATTTCTGTTAACGTACGTGAATTGGACGTTATGATGTGCTGCGGCGAAATCATTTCCTCCTGCATCATGGCAGCTCACTTGCAAAAACACGGCATTAACGCTATGGCATTGACCGGTGGTCAAGCAGGTATTATTACTGACTCCCAATTTGGTGCAGCTCGCATTAAAAACATTAATGTTTCCAATTTGCACCACTTGTTGGAATCCGGTATTATCCCTGTAGTTTGCGGTTTCCAAGGCGTAACCGAAGACAATCATAAATTTACTACTCTTGGTCGTGGTGGTAGTGACACTACTGCTGCAGCTTTGGGTGCAGCTCTTCACGCAGAATTTGTAGAAATTTACACCGACGTTGACGGCATTATGACTGCTGACCCGCGCGTAGTAGAAAAAGCAACTATCCTGCAACAAATTTCCTACGCAGAAGTTTGCCAAATGGCACACAATGGTGCAAAAGTTATTCATCCGCGCGCAGTAGAAATTGCAATGAGTAGCAATGTTCCTTTGATTGTAAAATCCACCTTCAGCGAAGCTCCTGGTACTCTCATTACCAACGAACGTTCTGCTGGTGCTTTGGGTAGCGACGTTGCTATTAGCGACAATATGGCAAGTGGTGTAGCAAGCTTAAGCGACATTGCTCAATTCCGCATTGCCCTTAATCCGGAAGATTTGTCCGCTGGTAGAAAATTGTTCGAAGATTTGGCGGCAGCTGGCATTTCTGTTGGTAGCTTGAACTTGTCCGAAAAAGAAGCAATGTTCGCAGTATTCAGCGCTGACGTGACTCGTACCTGCGAAGTTCTTAACGATACTGAATTCAAATATGTTCTCAATGAAAATTGCGGTAAAGTTACTGTTGTTGGTAACGCAATGCGTGGCGTTCCTGGCGTTATGGCTACTTTCGTTGCTGCATTGGCTGGTAAAAAAATCGGTATCTTGCAAACTATGGACAGCGATACCACCATTTCCGCAATTATCAAAGAAGAACACCTTAATGACGCCGTAAAAGCTTTACATGAGGCGTTTAAGTTGTAATTTTAAAAATTAAACTTTTCAGAAGTGCTGGATAACGAGGCGGAGCAAAATTATGTAGCGAAGGCGTACTGATGGTACGTCGAGCAAGTAATTTTGAGACAACAAAGTTAGACAGTGCTTATGGAAAGTTAGCTAGAGATAGGAGAGATACATTATGGCTGAAGCATATTTTGGTAGATTATTGACAGCGATGGTTACTCCGTTTAATGAAGACGGTAGTGTAAATTGTGAAGCAGCTGCTGATTTTGCTGAATGGTTACTGGCAAATGGCAGTGATGGTTTAGTTGTAGAAGGCTCCACTGGTGAAGCTGCAACTATGTTCATGGATGAAAAAATTGAAGTGCTCAAAGCAGTAGTTGAACGTGTAAACGGTCGTGCTCCTGTAATCGTAGGCGCAGGTACTAACTGTACTGCAAGCACCATTGAATTGGTTAATACTGTAGAAGCTTGTGGCGTTGATGGTTTGCTTGTTGTAGGCCCGTACTATAACAAACCTACTCAAGAAGGTTACTATCAACATTTTGCAGCAGTGGCAAAATCTACCACTCTGCCCATTATCGTATATAATGTTCCTGGTCGTACCGGTTCCAACATCGAACCTAAAACCATTGCTCGCTTGGCAGCAGAGTTCCCCAACATCGTTGCTGTTAAAGAAGCTGCTGGCAATGTGGCACAAACTGCAGAACTTTTCCGCGTACTTCCTGAAAATGTTACTATTTACAGCGGCGATGACGGCCTTATTCTTCCGTTTATGTCCGTTGGCGCTCGTGGCGTAATCTCCGTACTTGGTAACATCGGTGGTCAAATGTTGCAAGATGTTATGCGTTTGTACAGCGAAGGTAAAGTTGCAGAAGCTGCTGAATTGAACAAAAAACTTGTTCCGTTGGCAAACTCTATGTTTATCGAAAGTAATCCTATTCCTGTAAAATATGCTGTAACTAAAGTTACTGGTATTAATGCAGGTGCTCCGCGCTTGCCGTTGACTCCTATTAGCGAAGCAGGGGCTGCGAAGTTGGATGCTGTTTTAGCAGAATACAACCTTATCTAAGAATTTTAAATAAAATATTACTCCCTCCGTCATCGCTTTGCGATGCCACCTCCCTCAAAGATGGAGGCTTCTCCTAAACATGATTTAAGAGCAGGCTCCCTTGTGAGGGAGCTGGCAACGAGCTAGCGAGTTGACTGAGGGAGTTTCGTTTTATTTGTAGTTGCAGGAATTTTAGAATGGACACCGAATTTAAATAAGTATGAAAGAATTTGGAAGGAGTGTCTGACTTGCTAAAAAGATTTTTATGCTTGTGCCTGCTTTGCTTGTGTTTTGTAGCACTGCCGGTAAATGCAGCAGGTATTACAAATTTCAGCAAGCTGGTTACTGCTGATTATTGGATAGAAAATAATCCTGAGGGGGAAACAATTATCTTAGGGGATAAAGGCATTGAAAAATTCAATGCAGAAATCCGCAATGTTTCGCCGACTGTTGTGGATTTAGCAAACTATCCTACTACGATTAAAAAGCGTTCCTTAAAAATGAAGCTCAACAATTTTGAAGCTTTAGACGAAGATTTGTATTTGCGTGGCAATAAAGTAAGTGAAAATTACAAAGGGATTTTGCGTAATCTTGTTAATGCTGCGGTAATCACTGATGATGTGCAAGTGAAGTACGCTGTAGTAGTAAGACGTAGTAATTTGCGTAATCTGCCTACTGGCGAAGGCTTATTTTATTTTGCTGCGGATAAGGATTTTGACGCTTTGCAAGAAACTGCTTTAGACCCTTGTGATCCTGTGATAGTGCTTCATACTAGCCAGAATGGTCAATTCCACTACGTGCAATCTGTAAATTACAGTGGTTGGATTAGCACCTATGACATTGCTTTTACTGATAGGGAAAATTGGCTTAAATATGTTGCTCCCGAAAAGTTCGTGGTAGTTGTTGGTAAAAGCGTTAAGCTGAAAACTTGGGATGAAACTGTGGAATACCAACAAGGTAGTCGCATTCCTCTTACCAGCGTTGATGACAAGGCTTATGTTTTAAACGTTGCTGGTCGTGGCAAGGATGGTAACCTTGATAAGGTCAAAGTAAAGGTTGCTAAGAATGCAGCTTTGAATGAAGGTTACCTGCCTTACACTTCTAACAATATTTTGCGTAGTGCTTTTAAATTTTATGGTGAACCTTACGGTTGGGGTGGCTTGAAAAATAGCGTGGATTGCTCCAGCTTAATGTATAACGCATATCGTACTGTAGGTATCTATTTACCTCGCAATGCTGACGAGCAAGAAGCAAGTGCTGGTTTGCATCTTGACCTTAATAAAATGGATGATGCAGCTAAATTGACTACCATCCAAGGCTTAACTCCCGGTACTGGCTTGTACATGGATAATCATTGCTTGATGTATCTTGGTAAGTCCGATGGCGTTCCTTTCGCGCTACACGCTTTGGGAAGCTATTATAATGAAGGTAAAAACGTTCGCATTATGCGCATTGTTGTCAGCGATTTAACTTTGAATCGTCATAATGGAAACACTATGCTTACTGATTTGACCAATGCAGTTGAATTTAAATAAAGGAGTTCTAATTTTATGATAAACAATATTGAATGTGCTGTAGTTGAACATAACGCAGCAGCTTATACAGAAGTTGAAAGCATCGTTTTGATGTTGTGCAAGGAATGTGCGGCAGGCGTTGCTAAAATTAATTTGCCTGAAAGCTTGGAAGCAGCAGTTAATGCTTTGCTTGCTAAATATCCTGATTTTCACGAAGTAGAAGCAGTTAATACCGTTGCTTTGATGAATGATGGTAAATTGTTGCAAATTACTGTTGTAGGTTGCGGTGAAGGTAAGGAATGTACTCCTGCTAACTTCCGTAAAGCAGCTGGTGCTGCAGTACGCGTCATCCAAAAACAAAAAGCTACTACTGCTATCGTAGCAGTACCTTTGCTTTTAAAAGCAACCAGAGCTCACTACCTGCAAGCAATCGCTGAAGGTTTGTACCTTGGTGCGTATAAATTTACCGAATGTAAAGGCGAAACTAAGCCTGCTACCCAATGTAAGTTGCAAATTACAAGCGCAGTAGAAAATGGCGAAGCAGTACTTGCTCAAGCAGAAGCTATCGCTCAAGGCGTAACCTTAACTCGTAATTTGGTGAACCGTCCCGGTAACTGGGTGAACCCTGTGGTTATGGCGGAAGAAGCTCAAAAAGTAGCAGAAGCTTGCAATTTGGAAATTGAAGTTCTGGACGAAAAAGCTATGGCTGAAAAAGGTATGAACGCTATCCTTGCTGTTGGTCAAGGCAGCAAGAATCCGCCCAGAATGATTACTCTTAAATATAATGGAGCAGGTGATGCTCCTTACACCGCTTTTGTTGGCAAAGGCATTACCTTTGACAGTGGCGGTATCTCCATTAAACCCGGTGAAAACATGGGCGAAATGAAAGACGATATGGCAGGTGCAGGTGCTGTACTTGGTGCAATGCAAGCAATCGCTCAAATGAAACTGCCTTGCAATATTATTGCCATCCTTTCCTGCGCAGAAAATATGCCCGGTGGCAACGCTCAACGCCCCGGTGACGTAGTTAAGGCTGCTAACGGCAAGACCATTGAAGTTGTAAATACTGATGCTGAAGGCAGAATGGTTCTGGCTGATGCAGTTTGGTATGCTTGTGAACAAAGGGCTAAACGCGTTATTGATATTGCAACTTTGACTGGTGCAGTAATTATTGCTCTTGGCAATGAAACTAGCGGCATCATTACCAATACTGACGAGCTTGCTGAAGCTATTAAAGCAGCAGGCAAAAAAGCTGGCGAAGCCTTCTGGCAACTTCCTTCCTTGCCTGAATGTAAGGAAGCAATTAAAAGCGACGTTGCTGATTTGCTCAACAGTGCAGGTCGTGCAGGTGGTTGCATCACCGGTGGCCTCTTCGTTGGTGAATTTGTAAAAGAAGGCGTGGAATGGGCACACCTTGATATTGGTGGCACTTCCACTGCGACTAAAACTTCTGGCTTTAAAGTGCAAGGCGGTACCGGTTTTGGTGCTATGACCTTGATTAAATACGCAGGTACTTTATAATGTTAGTCGATTTACACACTCATAGTACATTTTCAGATGGACGCTACACACCAACTCAACTGGTGGAAGAAGCTGCTGCAAAAGGTATTGTTACTCTTGCTCTTGCTGACCATGATTCTTGGAATGGGGTAGAGGAAGCCAAGCAAGCAGCAGAAGCATTGGGGAATACTGTGCGTATTATTCCTGCTGTAGAGTTAGGCGCTCAGTATGGCGAAGAAAGCGTGCATATTTTGGCATATTATGTTGATATGAACAACGCTCCCTTGCTTGCCAAGATGAACGAAATGCGACACGCTCGCGAGTTTCGTTTGCTGAAAATGCTTGAGAAGTTACACGACTTAGGCTATGAGATTGAAGTTGAAGCTTGCGACCCGAAGAATAGGGCAGTGGGTAGACCTCACGTTGCCAAAGCTTTGGTGGCGAAAGGTTATTTTAAAACAGTGCAAGAAGTTTTTGATGCGCTCCTCCGTCGTGGAGGGCCGGCTTACGTTCCGCAGCCTAAGCTTTCTCCTGAAGAAGCAGTGGACTTGGTTCACAAGGCAGGTGGCATTGCCGTTCTTGCTCACCCAAGTGAAATAAGTGACAGCGCTTTGCCGGAGAAGCTTCTGGAAATGTATGACTTTGATGGAATTGAAGTGTATCATCCCAGTGCGGACGAAGCAGAGCAAAATAAATGGCTCGCACTTGCTGAAAAGCATAACTTGCTTGTGAGCGGTGGTAGTGATTTTCACGGTATTCCTGATAGATTCCCAACAGAACTGGGAATTTTTGAAGTGCACTGGCAAAATGTAGCAGGTGTGATACAATATAAAGAAAAGTAAATAAAAAGAAAGGCAGGCAGGTCGTTGTGGAAGTAATTGCCTTTGTTGGCCCTAGCGGTACGGGCAAAAGCCACCGCGCCATTGGGGTTGCCTTTGATAATAAATGTGATGCCATCATTGACGATGGTCTCTTAATTAAAGGTACAAGAATTTTAGCAGGCACCTCTGCTAAAAATGAAGAAAATAGAATACAAGCAGTTAAGCGTGCTATCTTTACTGATGATGAGCATGCAAGAGTAGTGCGTGAAGCATTAGGCAAGAACAATATTCGTCGCCTGCTGATTATCGCTACTTCTGACAATATGATTAACAAAATTTGCAAGCGTCTGAATTTGGAAGGACCTGCAAAAACAGTTTATATTCATCAGATTGCCAGCAAGAAAGAAATCAAGAAGGCTCGTTACTCTCGTTTGCAAGAGGGCAAGCATATCGTGCCTGTTCCTTCTGTAGAACTTAAACCGCATTTTACCGGTTACTTTGCGGATTTGCCTTACAATATTTTCTCCAAGCAACGCAAGGAGAAAAAAGATGCGGACCGTTCCATTGTACGTCCTGCTTTCAGTTTTTATGGCAAGCTTTTGATTGCGGATACTGCTATTGAAAGTATCATCGAGATTATTGCCAATAAGATGCTCGGCGTGGATAAGGTAACTGATGTTAAGATTCGTCGTCGCACAGATAGTAAAGGCATTACCATTTCCTTGGAAGTAATTCTTTTCTACGGTGTGCAAATTTTTACCATTACCCGTCAGCTCCAAGCTAAGATTAAGGAGAAGGTTGAATACATGACGGCGATGCAAGTTAAGAATGTGAATGTGTCGATAAGAAGTTTGTCTGTTAAAAAAGAAAAGGTTTTATAAATTTGCTATAAGCACCATCATGCTTTGTCACAGCTTGATTGCTTGCTCGACGTACGCTTAGTACGCCTTCGCTTCACAATCTTCACTGTTCCTCGCCTTATGGCACT
>CALCHC010000089.1 GCA_937901335.1 uncultured Phascolarctobacterium sp.
TTAGCATGGGGTTTAGTTCTTTCGTATTTAGCTTTTGCCATTTTGAATTTCCTCCAATTCAACAATTAATAAAAGTGTTAAAAATATAACAAACGAACTACCTTGTTATATTCGCCAACAGAAATTAAATTCCTGCTTGAATTAGCGTACATAACAAAAAAACCTCATTAAATGAGGTTTACTTTTCAAGTTGGTGGCGGCGCACGGATTCGAACCGCGGACACTGCGGGTATGAACCGCATGCTCTAGCCAACTGAGCTACGCCGCCAAATTGGAGCTGATGACCAGGATTGAACTGGTGACCTTATCCTTACCAAGGATACGCTCTGCCGACTGAGCTACATCAGCATATTAAATTGGTTGCGGGGGCTGGACTTGAACCAACGACCTTCGGGTTATGAGCCCGACGAGCTACCAACTGCTCCACCCCGCGGTAAAGGGTTGGTGGTGAGGGTTGGATTCGAACCAACGAAGCGAAACGCGGCAGATTTACAGTCTGCTCCCTTTAGCCACTCGGGAACCTCACCGTTGCGACAAGAGATATTATACTGCATCAAATTCGCGTTGTCAACACTTTTTAGTCAACTTTTTTCGCATCTTTGAAAATTAAAACGCCGCAAAACTTTGCGGCGAAATAATCAGTGGAGCTGGCGAGAGGAATCGAACCCCCAACCTGCTGATTACAAGTCAGCTGCTCTGCCTATTGAGCTACGCCAGCGCGATTACTTAAGTAGTATAACTTATAAAACTTTCTTTGTCAACGACTTCCTGTTTCATTTGCATGCAATGATTTTCCTACATATAAAAGTACCAGTAGCAAACAGCCGCTAAACAAATACGATAATATGCAAAAGCAGACAAGCTATATTTATGAAGGAACTTTAAAAACCACAACACAGACCAGTAGGCAACTACAAAAGCAGTCACAAAACCAATAGCTAAAATTTGCAGGTCACCTGCTGTAAGAAGATGAATATTCTTCAACAAGTCATAAAAGCACGCCACAAACATCAAAGGTACTGCAATCAAGAAAGTAAAATGGGCAGCAACTTCCCTACTCAAACCAACTAACAAGCCTCCGGCAATGGTACTGCCACTGCGACTAAAGCCCGGCCAAAGAGAAAGAAATTGAAAAACACCAACCCACAAAGCTTGCTTAATGCTAATCTTATCAACATCTTGAACAAGCTCAGCCTGCTTATCTTTAGCAGCATGCTCAGCATACATTAAAAGAAATGCACCCGCTACCAAAGCATAAATAACAGTCAAAGGTCCAAAAAGATATTCCTTAATATAATCATAAAGAAAAAATGCAACCAGCATTACAGGCATTGTCCCCGCAACAACGTGCCACACACTCAAGCCTTTATCAACTTGCCATCCTTCTTTTGTGAAGAAGCGGTAGAAACGTTCTTTATATATGAAGATAACAGAAAGAATTGCACCCAGTTGAACAAAGACCTCAAAAATATGAGCAATACGTTCATCAAAACCTAACCAATTAGCTACAAGAATCATATGCCCTGTTGAGGAAACAGGCAAGAACTCCGTCAAACCTTCTACGACACCAACAATAACGGCAATCAAATATTGATCCATAAAATCCAATCCTCTAGTATGAATTATTCACGTACCTCATTATACACACTAGATTATTGTTCAGCAATAAAACATCCCTATACTTCACCTATATTTTACAAAAGAAATTAAAAAAGACGGCTTACGCCGTCTTTTTATGTAAATCTAAAATTATCACTTAGTCACCAAAACAGATACCAATCTGACGTCCAGTACGAATAATTTCGCTATCTGTAGGAACAAGACGCGGACTAGATGCTGCTTTTTGAATGTACACAGTAACTATTTGGTCATTTTCCAAGGAAACCATTACATTAAACTCGCCACGCAAGCACGCTTCTGCAGCTGCTACACCGTAACGTGTAGAAAGAATCCTATCGTATGAAGAAGGAGAACCGCCACGTTGCAAGTAACCAAGCACTGTACAACGGGATTCAATACCAGTACGTTCTTCAATCTCACGCACCAGTCTTTCGCCTGCACCGCCTAAACGGATGGGTTCAAAGCTTCCTTTAACTACACGAGCAACAGAAAGTTCACCACCAATAGGTTTAGCACCTTCCGCAACTACTACAATGCTAAAGTTCTTTCCATCTTTCCTACGTTGTTCAATCTTTTCGATGACAGAATCAATATTGTAAGGAATTTCCGGAAGAAGAATTACATCTGCGCCACCTGCGATGCCACTGTAGAGTGCAATCCAACCTGCATAACGACCCATTACTTCCAACGCCATTACACGATGGTGGGATTCAGCAGTAGTATGCAATCTATCTACAGCTTCTGTAGCACAAGCCACTGCAGTATCAAACCCGAAGGTACGTTCCGTACAGGGCAAGTCGTTGTCGATAGTCTTAGGTACACCAACAACTTTGATACCACACTCACGTGCCAGTTTAGCACCGATGTTCAGGCTTCCGTCACCGCCAATAACAACCAAAGCTTCGATATCATGCTTCTCAAGATTTTCGACTACCTTGTCTCGCATATCATAATAAACAAGCTCACCATTTTCTTCAACGGCAAATTTAAACGGGTTATCGCGGTTGGTAGTTCCTAAAATCGTGCCGCCGCGGGGCAGAATGCCTGAAACATCAGCAAAGTTCATCAGTTTTAAGTTACCATTTATAAGTCCATTGAAGCCGTTATAGATACCAAAGACTTCGCAATCGTTTTGCAAGAAAGTCTTGATTACGGCACGAATAACAGCATTCAATCCAGGACAATCGCCACCGCCGGTTAATACGGCAAAGCGACGTTTCTTTTCAGCCATTTAAGCCTCCAAATTAGCCTTCAACATCCCAAATTTTGAATCCGTCCGGGCTAATGCGGATTGCTTCAGTGCCATCGAATTTGTCATAGCACAGGTTGCCATTTTCCATGTAGCCAGGCCATGCAGTAACGATGGTGAATTGTTTGCTCAGCTTACGCATCAAGCTGTCAGTGTTAATGTGGAATACAGGAACGAACAAAGTTTGCAATCTATCGAGAATAATAACGTCAGCGTTGTAGCTTGCCAATACTTCAGCAAACATATCAGGAGCATACAAGCCTCTGTCAGCAGCCGGAATAGCCAAGAATTCTTCGCTAATCAACATACGGCAGTCAACATAAGTCCATTTTTTCATTTCAGCAGCTTCGCGTAACACTTTACTTTTGCCGCTACCCGGTTTACCAGTTACGATAACTACGTTACCTTTGTCTGCTTGTGCAGCTTCAACTGCGTTTACTAATGCTTGTACTTGATCCATGATTAAAACCTCCCTAGACACCCGAAGGTGCATTTTTTGATAACCATTTTATTTAGTTAACTCTATATTCGCTAAATTCCTCTAAACTCCTCTAAAAAATTTACACCATTCAAAAAAATTTTGAATGGTGTAAATAAGTGTTACACTTTTATCAGAAATCGCAAGAATTCCGAAAAACAATATTATTTTTTGTTATGGAAACGCTCAGTCGGGTCAATTGCCAGCAAGCCACTATATACAGTTCGCAAATCAGTAATGTCACCACGGCTGATAATATACTTCTCTAACTTACGTTTTACACGTTGCAAAGCATTGTCGATGGACTTAATGTGACGGTCTAAATCTTCAGCAATCTCTTGATAAGATTTACCATCCAAATAGCTCATCAATACTTTCCATTCCAAATCACTGAGAATATTATTCATCTTATTCTCAATATCGTCAAACTCCTCGCGGCTAATAACCATATCTTCCGGATTCGCCACTCTTACACCGCTGATGATATCCAGCAAAGTACGGTCAGAATCTTCTTCGTAGATAGGCTTATTCAAGGACACGTAGGAATTCAACGGAATGTGTTTTTGTCTAGTTGCAGTTTTAATCGCCGTAATGATTTGACGAGTTACACACAACTCAGCAAAAGCACGGAAGGATGACTGTTTATCGCCTTTAAAATCGCGAATAGCCTTATAAAGACCAATCATACCCTCTTGAATAATGTCTTCCCTTTCAGCACCAATTAAAAAATAACTGCGTGCCTTAGCTCTGACAAAGTTTCTGTATTTATGCAGCAAATACTCCTGCGCCAGTACATTGTCATTCAGTTGCGCATCTAAAACGATATCCTCATCAGTCATATCAACAAAGACCTCATAAGGATCGTTTTGTATTTCTGTAGTCATAAATTACATATCCTCCGCTAATTTTTACTTTCGGCGCAATTTTTCAAAATGGGCCAAAACATCATCTGCAAGCCTGCCACCTAACTCGTTACGGTTTAATCCGCTAGCAGGTTGGCGCAACTTTGCAGCAATTGCCTTCTTGGCATTTTTATAATCCTCGTGAAATTCACGAGCAGAAATTCGATAAGCACCAGCACCTAAAATGTGCATTTGCTCTGCGTAGTCGCTTGTTACTACAAAAACCTTGGCACGCTCATGCCTTAACTCATAGGTACGCCGTTCAATCCAAGCATCCGCAGTTTCGCCTTCATTAGTAAAGACAACTTCTACACCATGCATATTGGTAACAGAACCATCACCTTGCGCATCCTGAGCATCGAAAACTACGACGCCACGTTGTCCTTTGAAAGCAGCGTATTCAGAAATATTGGCAACCAAAATTTCACGAGCATGTTCCAAGCTTTCAACTCGTAACTTAGCAAACTCTTTCCAAGCATTAATAACGTTATAGCCGTCTACAATTAAGTATTCAGCCATAATTATTTGCCTGCCATGCGACGTTGACGCACCGCTTCGTACATTAAGATTGCACCTGCAGCAGATGCATTAAGGGAAGATACTCCCCCGCCCATAGGAATGCTGGCGATAGTATCGCATTTTTGTTTAACAAGACGCCCTAAACCTTTACCTTCTGCACCAATTACCAGAACCAGAGGACCAGTCATATTTACAGTGTAATGTTCTTCGCCGTCCATATCAGCACCAATTACCCAGCAACCACGATTTTGTAAATCTTCAATGGCTTGAGCAATGTTACCAATTTGCACAACGGGAACATATTCCACTGCACCGGCAGAAATCTTAGCTACCACTGCATTAAGCGGGCAACTACGACGTTTAGGCATCAATACGCCATGTACCCCTGCAGCATCTGCAGTACGAATCAACGCACCCACGTTTTGCGGGTCTTGCAGTTCATCAAGCAGCAAAATGAAAGGGTCTTCATTTTTCGCAGCAGCTTTAGCGAATACATCATCCAAAGTTTGGAAAGCAATGGGAGCTACCATCGCCACAATACCTTGATGGCGCATTCCGGGTACAAGCTTATCTAATTTTTCTTGTTTAACGTAATCGATGAGAATGTTTTTTGCTTTAGCAGCTGCAATGATTTCACCAATGCTACCACCTTTAGCACCATCCTGCACCAAGATTTTATTTATGGAACGCTCGCTGCGCAATGCTTCAGTAACTGAATTGCGACCGGCGATAATATCCTCAGCCATAAAACCCTCCTAAAATTCAGGTTTTTATTTTTGTTCTGCTTTAGCTTTTGCAGCCAAGATTGCGTCCAAACGACCACAGGTCATTTCACCTTCGTGGCACACGCCTTCACTAATGCAGGTAGGACCAGCATTTTCAAAAAGGATGGGAGCAACTTTTTTACATTCAGCCAACATTTTTTCTGCCAATTGACGAATTTCCCATTGTGCACGAGTGCAGCAACGCAGTTTAAAGAAGTTCATCAAAGAGCGCACGTTAAAGGTGCAAACAATTTTAGTTTCAGCAGCATTAGGAAGCACATAGCGTGCATCTTCTGCCAAAACGCCCATATCAACAAATTCGTTGTACAGGTCTTGGATTTCTCCCATCAGCTTTTCGAACTTTTCTTTTGCTTCAGGACGAGCAGCGATGGAAGGAGGCATAATAGTTTCAAAATTATGTTCTTTTACATAACGTTGAGATTGTTGGGAATAAGAAGCAATACGATGACGAACTAATTGGTGAGTCAGAACACGAGAAACGCCTTCAATTGCAAAAGTGAAGGTTACATGTTCCATCGGAGAATAGTGACCCATGCCTACTAATTTGCGTACCAATTTAGCAGCTTGTTCATCGCTCATTTTTTCTTCCAATTGGGCAGCACCAATAGGAGAATAGCACAAACGTGCACTCATAGCCACGGTTTTATCAGGCTCCGGAGTATGACGTAATAATTTAACTTGCATACTTACACCTCACTTCTATTTTTTCTTAGTCTTAACGGTTTGTACAATTACAGAGAAAGATTTATCCAGCAACTCTTCCAAACGTTCTTGGCGGTCTTGCAAAAACAACCAACCTACAAGCGCTTCAAACGCAGTTGCCATTCTATATTCGTGAACGGAGGCACTTTTAGGCACCATTGATTTAGCATTGCGTCCACGTCTGAACACTACCAATTCTTCTTCAGTCAAGGATTCTTGCAACTCCTGCATAGCTTGACATTGGCACACTGCAGAAACCATTTTAGAACCTAAGTCGTGAATAACACGCACCTGACCGGAAGTAGGCAGCAATCTTAATCTTACATACATAGAGAAAACAACGTCCCCAACGTAAGCCAAGATGATAGGATTCATCTGTCCTACTTCAGGAAATTTTGCGCCGGCCGCTTCGCAAGCAGCCAGCGCATGTTGTTTCAAAATTTGATATTGCTCAAATCTCATTGTTTTTTCCACTTAACACCTTGCGGGGTGTCTTCAAGGATAATGCCCATAGCGGTCAATTGGTTACGCAGAGCATCAGCTTGTGCGTAGTTTTTAGCAGCACGTGCTTCTTGACGCAGAGCAATTACCATTTCAATGAGTTCTGCTTCTTTGTTGTCGCCTGCTTCAGCAGGTGCAGCAGCAGTATTTTCCAGTACGCCGATGATGGAGCACATTTCAGCAAAGAGTGCGTTCATCATAGCAACCAGTTTACCGTCAGGTTTAGCACCTGCTTCGGTAATTTCTTTATGATAGATGTTGATTTCTTTACCCAATGCAAACATGTAGCTGATTGCCAATGCGGTGTTGAAATCATCACGCATAGCTTCGATGAAGTCATTGCGCATTTCTACAACTTTCGCACGCAAAGCAAGGCTAGCTTCGGTAGCGCCAGCACTCATCATAGTGCTCAATGCACGCAAAGTTTCTTGAGCGTTACGCAAACGACCAAGGCTCTTTTGTGCTTCTTGCAAACGAGCATCGCTGAAATCCAGCGGGCTACGATAATGAGTAGAAACGATGAAGAAACGTAAGGTTTCAGGGTCAAAGTGTTCCAGAATATCAATTACCATGAAGAAGTTGCCCAAGGATTTGGACATTTTTTCTTCATTAACGGTAATGAAACCATTGTGGAGCCAGTAGTGAACGAAGGGATGGCAACCAGTGCAACCTTCGGATTGAGCGATTTCGTTTTCATGGTGCGGGAAAATAAGGTCACTGCCACCACCGTGGAAGTCGAAGCTTTCGCCCAAATATTTCATACTCATGGTAGAGCATTCAATGTGCCAGCCAGGACGGCCTTCACCCCAAGGGCAGGGCCAAGCAGGTTCACCCGGTTTAGCAGCTTTCCACAAAGCAAAATCCATAGGATTGCGTTTGCGGTCGTCTACGTCAACGCGAGCGCCAGCCATCATATCTTCAAGGTTACGACCGGAAAGTTCGCCGTAATGCTCGAATTTTTCTACGCTGTAATATACGTCACCTTCAACTTCGTAAGCATAGCCACGGTCGATGAGGGTTTGTACAGTTTGGATGATGTCTTCAATGTGTTCAGAAACACGGGGATAAACGTGAGCGCGTTTAACGTTCAGTTTGTCCATTACTTCATAGTAGGAATCAATGTAACGGTTGCAAACGTCAAACCATTGCACGCCTTCTTTATTTGCAGTGTTGATGATTTTGTCATCAATATCAGTAAAGTTTTGTACGTGAGTTACATCATAACCTTCATGTTCCAAGAAACGGCGAATAACGTCCCAAGTTACAAAGGGACGAGCATTGCCAACGTGGGGATGGTTGTACGGGGTAACGCCGCAAACGTAGATATTTGCTTTGCCTTCGTTAATAGGTACAAAATCTTCTTTTTGTTTAGTTAAAGTATTATAAACTTTAATAGCCATAAAAACTCTCCTTTAGAGGGTGATACCTGCTTTTGCCAGGCTTGCTTTAACGCGGTTTGCAGAGCGTTCAATACCAAGCAGCGGAATCATTTCTGCCAATTCCGGACCATGTTGGTTACCGGTCAAAGCAACACGAATAGGCATGAATACATCTTTGCCTTTCAGTTTGGTAGTTTTTTGAATGGTTTTGAACAATGCTTTAACTGCAGCGCCGTCCAATACTTCCATTTTCGGAAGTTCTTCGAGAAGCATACCAATTACGGTCGGTACGGTTTCTACTTTCAAAACTTCAGCAGCTTCTTCGTTTTCGAAATCGAATTCGTCGTTGAAGTACATTTCTACGCAAGCAGGAATTTGTGCGCCAAAAGCAACGTGGTCTTTAGAAGTTGCAACAACTTTTTTGAGCCATTCAAGTTTTTCGCCTTCTTCTTCACCGGTCATGTAACCAGCTGCAACCATGTGCGGTTTAGCAACTTCAAAGAAAGCTTCTGCATCCAATTGACGCATGTATTGTTGGTTAATCCAGTTCAGTTTGTCGATATCGAAAACTGCCGGGTTTTTAGCAACGCGTTCCATGGAGAATTCTTGGATAAGTTCTTCAATGGTAAAGAGTTCTTGTTCGCTGTTGGGAGCCCAACCAAGAAGTGCCAAGAAGTTATCAATACCAGCAGGCAAGTAGCCCAATTGACGATATTGGTCAACAGAGGTTGCACCGTGACGTTTGGACATTTTGGTATGGTCTTTGCCCAAGATAAGGGAGATATGACCAAATACCGGTTTGTTAAAGCCAAGTGCATCATAAATCAAGCATTGACGCGGAGTATTGGAAAGATGTTCTTCAGCGCGGATAACGTGGCTGATTTTCATAGAAGCATCGTCGATTACTACTGCGTAGTTATAGGTGGGGATACCATCGGATTTAACGATTACGAAATCGCCAATACCATTGGAATCAAAAGTTACAGTGCCACGAACCAAGTCGTTAATTACGATTTGTTGGTCAGCAGGAACACGGAAACGAACGGTCGGTTTACGGCCTTCTGCTTCATAAGCAGCGATTTGTTCCGGAGTCAAGTCGCGGCATTTGCCCATGTAACGAGGCATTTTGCCTTCTTTAATCAATGCTTGACGTTCTTCTTCCAATTCTTCATCGGTGCAATAGCAGTAGTATGCTTTGCCTTCAGCAAGAAGTTGGTCAGTGTATTTTTTGTACAGGTCAAGACGTTCAGTTTGACGGTACGGGCCATAAGGACCGCCAACATCAATACCTTCATCCCAATCCATACCAAGCCATTTCAAAGCAGCTTTAATGTTTTCTTCAGATTCACGGCTGGAACGTTCCAAGTCGGTATCTTCAATTCTCAAAATCAGTTTGCCGCCGGTTTTACGAGCCAACAACCAGTTGAACAGCGCGGAGCGAGCACCGCCAATATGGAACGGGCCGGTGGGGCTGGGCGCAAATCTTACTCTTACTTCATTACACATGTAATATCCCTCCAAAAAATCTATTGGTTTATAACTAAAATTGTCATCATAATATTATACAATGTTTATTGCATTTATTCAAACAATTATGCTCATTTCACTAAGCTTGCCACCGCTTCAGCAGCAATACCTTCACCACGTCCGGTAAAGCCTAATTTTTCCGTAGTGGTAGCCTTCACATTCACACAATCCTCGTCAATTTTGAGAACCTGTGCCACGCGGGTACGCATTGCCGGAATGTAGCTTGCCAACTTAGGTCTTTGGGCAATAATTGTTACATCCACATTATTAACTTGCCAACCTTTTTCCTGCACTAAAGATACTACGTGTTCCAAAAGTTTAGTGCTATCCGCACCTTTAAAGCGTTCGTCAGTATCAGGAAAATGCTTGCCAATATCACCGAGCGCCGCCGCACCTAAAAGTGCATCACTTAAAGCGTGCAAAGCAACGTCAGCATCACTATGTCCTAAAAGCCCAAGTTCATAAGGCACCTCCACCCCGCACAAAATAAGCTTGCGGTCTTCCACCAGCTTGTGTACGTCATAGCCTGTACCCACTCTAAACTGCGGCATTCTTACAATTTTATCCATTGTCTTTCTCCTGCTGTGCCAGTAAATTTTCTGCAAAAAGCAAATCTTCCGGCGTAGTAATTTTTATGTTTTCGTAGCGACCAAGAGCAACAACAACCTTGTGCCCCAAAAGTTCCACTACGGAAGCATCATCAGTAACCTGCGCAGGATGCTCTGCCAAAAATTGGTAAGCTCGTTTTAACAGGTTCACTTCAAAAATTTGCGGCGTTTGCACTGCGTATAAAGTGCTGCGGTTAGGAGTAGCAGTAACCTCGCCATCACCATTAACCACTTTGATAGTGTCCTTCACAGGAACTGCAGCAATGGCAGCACCGTGTTCTTTGGCAGCAAGCAAAGTGCGTTCAAAAACTTCCTTGCCTGCAAAAGGCCTTGCCCCGTCATGCACCGCAACGTAACCTTCACTTTCAGTTATCGCCGCCAATGCATTATTCACAGAGTCCTGACGTTCTTTGCCACCGGCAACAACTACAAAGGGAAGATCTGCAAAATGATCTCCTTGGTAGCTGGCAAGCAGTTCCCTGCCTTCTTCCACCTCGTCAGGAGCAAGCACCACAATCGCCCTTGTGATAAGCTTAGTCCTAGAAAGCATAGTTAAACAGTGTACCAGAAGCGGCACACTGTTTATCTTTGCGAAAGCTTTATTTATTCCTAATCCTAAACGCTTACCTGCGCCAGCCGCAGGAATTACAGCAATTAAATTATCCAAGCTAAAGCCCTCCACTAATTTTTACTGCTGTGGTTAGCGCGGGCAAAAATCATTCTGCCGGCAGCAGTTTGCAATACAGAAGTTACGATAACTTCAATGCTGCTACCTACAAAACGTCTGCCATTTTCAACAACAATCATGGTACCATCATCAAGATAAGCAACTGCTTGTCCAGGTTCCTTACCTTCTTTAACAAGGTACACACTCATTTCTTCACCGGAAACAACAACCGGTTTGATAGCGTTAGCAAGTTCATTAATGTTCAAAACCTTAATGCCTTGGATTTCTGCTACCTTATTAAGATTAAAATCATTAGTCATAATGGAAGAATCAGTTTGCTTAGCAAGGCGCACCAATTTACTATCCACATCGTTCAAATCATCAAAATCGTAATCTACAATCAAAACTTGCTTGCCATAGCTGTGTTGTAAATCTTGTACCAAGTCCAAACCACGACGGCCTTTTGCACGCTTCATGCTGTCGGAAGAATCGGACAGCTTTTGCAGTTCTTCCAACACAAAGTTAGTAATAACTACCTTACCATCCAGGAACCCTGCCGCCATAATATCCATAACGCGACCATCAATGATAACGCTGGTATCAAGCAGCTTATTATTGCTGTACAAACGATCCCCTAAAGGACCAGACTTTAAGTCGTTAGGTTCCGGTTTGATTTCAGGAATTTCGGAAGCGGGTGCAGAAGCAGGCATATTACCATGACTGCCACGCATACGCACGAAGAAATCCACAATATCCGTATGCTTACGCAACGCAACCTTTGCCCCTACAACAGATAATAGCAAACTAAAAATTATAGGCACATAGGGACCAATAAAAGGCAAATGGGAAAAAGGACTGCCAATAAGATTAGCGATAATCAAACCAAGACCAACGCCAAAAATCATTACCAAAACATCACTGGTAGGAATACGGGACAAAGCAACTGCCAAACGTTCAGAAATGCTAAGAATATAATTAGTAATGGACGGAGCAATCATTGCACCCAAACCACCAAAGACGATAATACCCATGGTGCCGGATACGATATTAGCTAAAGCAATACCAAACAAACCATGTCCTTGTAAATCATAGCCTAAGTATTCAGAAATATACGGCCAATAGTAATCAAAAATTATGAGTCCGGTGAGAGCAAAAACAAAAATAATAATCAGGCTATAAATCTTTCTAATCATAAATTTTCCTCCTTTCTTTTAAAATTAGGTGTTAAAAAATCTTAATAGTCCACCTAGTTTATATGATAGCGTTATTTGCAACAAAATACAAGTCAAAAAGCCCTGTATACACGAGGAAAGTGTAACAAAATTGAAAAAGAGTGCTGCTAAATTAGCAACACTCTTTCAACCACGCTTCTGCCTGCGCAGCATCAATATCTTTTACCAGCATAATCTCGCTTTGCAAAATTTGCTTAGCGTTATGAAGCATTCTACGTTCACCAACAGAAATCTTCTTATCTTGTTCAAGGACAACCAAAATTTTAAACACTTTGGCAACTTCAATAATGCAACCGCTCTTAATCTTTTCCATATAAACTTGAAAGCGTCTGTTCCAAGAAATACTCTTAACGCTTTGCACATCAGGAACTTCATGAAGCACTGCTGCAACCTCGTCCAATTTTTCCAAAGGGACGATTTCACGCAACCCCAATCTAGTTGCATTTTCCACAGGAATAGACACAGTCATATTTTCAAAGAGCATTTGCAAAATAAAATACTCAACAATAGCGCCATCTTGTTCGCGACGCTCAATCTCTTTAATAATTGCGCCTCCGTGCAGCGGATAAACCACACGGTCTCCTGTTGCAAACATGGGGTTTCCTCCTAAAGATTTCTACTCTTGTATTGTACCACTTGCTTAGGAGAATTGTCAAATTTTGTATTTTATCATATACCCATAGGGGTGTCAATATAAAATGTTCATCCTCAAAGAACAAAAAAGTCCCCTCTCGTTCCGAGCGAGGACTTTTTCACTTAATCAATATTCTTCTTCACAACAGCTATGACAATCATGGTCACAGCAAGCGCAGTTCGGGAATACTCCCTCATCGTAGTCTATGCCATTTTTGTCA
>CALCHC010000090.1 GCA_937901335.1 uncultured Phascolarctobacterium sp.
TGGCTGGAAGCGGCCTGGGAGGATAGATAGCTGCCGGTTAGAAAACAGCACTGCATACGCAGTGCTGTTTTTCTTTTTCTATGTATTCTTTTTGCAAAAGCAACACATATCTTGTAAATAGATTTGAGTGTGTTAAAATATTATAGTCAATTATTCTAGAAATTTTTATAAATGGAGGTTCTTCTTATGAATAGAACTTCTTTTTTGGCCGTGCTCTCCTTAACACTTGGTCATCTTGTAACTGACTTGCAAGCTGGTGCATTGCCGATCGTGTTGCCTCATTTGAAAGAGCTTTTTAATTTAACCTATGCTCAAATGGCGACAATTGTTTTAACTCAAAATGTTACTTCTTCTGTAATTCAACCTGTATTCGGGTACATTACTGATAAAAAGTCTAAACCAAACCTTTTGCCTTTTTGTGCTGCTCTTGCCGGTGCAGGCTTTGCTGCCATTGGTTGGGCAACTTCCTACGCAATGATACTAATGACAGTTATTATCATTGGTGTTTCCAGCGCTACTTATCATCCTCAAGCTTCCAAGACAGTAAACTTTTTAAGTGCAGAAGATTCTAAAGCGAAAAATATGGGATTATTCTCCCTTGGTGGTAAGGCGGGTATGGCAGTAGGCTCCATGATGATGACCTTCTTGCTTGCTTTAGAAGGTGGCTTACATAATACAATGTATTTTGTTCTGCCAGGTCTTTTAGTTTTTGGTATGATGATGCATTATATGCCCGAATATAAGCGCGTTAATATCGAACATAGCTTAAAGCAAGCTGTTAGTAAAGTTAAGAAGCAAAATGCTAAGCTCTCCTACTTTGGTTTATTCTTACTGTTGTTCTTTATTTTCCTTCGCTCCACTGTGCATACGGGGCTGTCTACTTATTTGCCTTTGTTCTTTATGCGTTTTAGAGAGTGCGAAGCAATTTTCGCCAGCCTTTTGGTAACTGTATTTCTTTTAGGTGGCGTAGCAGGTACTTATTTAGGCGCAGTGCTCAGTGATAGATTTGGCACACGAGCAATAGTATTTGGCTCTATGCTTATGAGCATTATTCCTGTATGGATGATGGATAGAGTTTATTCTGAAGCTGCTATTATCGTTAACGTAGGTTTGGCCGGATTTTTGGTTGTAGCTTCCAGTGCGGCAAGTATTGTCTTAGCTCAAACTATGCTTCCTAATAATGTAGGTATGGCTGCTGGCTTGACCATCGGTTTTAGTGTAGGCTTGGGCGGTTTAGGTGTAACTGGTTTGGGTGTATTGGCAGATAATATGGGTTTGCCTTTTACCATGCAAACTATGACCGTGCTGACTGCTTTAGGCGCACTTGTTGCTTTTAAGTTACCTATTCCTGAAAGCTTGCGTAAGAAATTTTAATTGAGGTTATTTTATGGATAGAAACTATAAACTTGGTGTACTCAGTGGTTTAGGTGCTTACTTCCTATGGGGCATCTTACCTATATATTGGAAGCTTTTGCACGAAGTTCCGCCTTTAGAAATTTTGGCAGGACGTTGTATGTGGTCCTTGGCTTTCGTTGCCTTCCTAATTGTAGTGATGGGTAAGTTGGAAATGTTCAAGGCAGAAGCTAAAGAGGTTTTCAGCACCTGGAAAAATACCTTGACTATGGTTACTGCTGCTTTAGCTGTAAGCGTTAACTGGGGGATTTTCATTTGGGCTGTTGAAGACGGACGCATTGTAGAAACCAGTATGGGTTACTACATCAATCCTTTGGTAAATGTTCTCTTTGGTATGCTCTTTTTAGGTGAACGCCTTAATAAATTACAAAGTATCGCTGTACTTTGCGCTTGCGCTGGTATTTGCGTAATGGTTGTTAAAAATGGTAGCTTGCCTTGGGTTTCCGTTTCCTTGGCTGCAAGCTTTGCCTTCTACGGTCTGCTGAAAAAGATTATTAAAGTGCAAGCATTGACCAGTATCTTTTTGGAAACATTGTTCGTAACTCCCATTGCTTTGGCTTATACATATTATCTTAGCTGTAACGGTGGCAATAGTTACGAAAAATGTGGTTGGGATATTATTAGCCTTTTGATGTTCTCCGGTGTAGTAACTGCAACTCCGCTCTTGCTCTTTACTACCTGTGCAAGACTTGTACCATTATATATGGTAGGTTTCTTGCAATATATTTCTCCCACTTTGACTTTACTGGTTGGTGTGTTCATGTATGGAGAAGCATTTACTATGACCCACGCCCTTGCTTTTGGTTGCATTTGGACAGGTCTTGCATTCTTCATAGTCTCACAATTACGGGCAATAAGATAAGAACTTTTGACGCATTCAAGGTAACTTGGGTGCGTTATTTTATTGCAAAAATGTCTAATTGTTTGTTGAAATTTGTAGTAGGTTTGCCTATTTAGCGAACAGCAAAATAGTTACCTAAACAGGGGTAAACACCCTATATTTACAAGATATAGTAGTGTGGAAAGACTGGATATAATTCACAAAAGTTATCCACAGATTGTGCATAAGATGTTGATAACAGGGGTAAAACGACGCATTTATGAGGGTTTATTAACTTTCATAATGTGGAAAACTTGCGGATATATAGAAGTTTTCCACAAAAACTGTGGATAAGCCTGTGAATAATGTTGATAAATAGTGTTGAATTTGTGAACTGAATACACACATTTAGTGGAGGAAAAAGCGGGTGGAAAATGTCCCTGCGAACAGAAATCAAACAAAAGTTTTTCAGGTAATAAATTAGTTTATGCTTGCATAAAAAGCGATTTTTAGAGATAATATTACTATCTATGATTAAAAATAGTTGGAGGAAAAGAAATGGCATTTAAACAAGCATTAGCAGTTGCTGCAATTGAAAAAGTGGCAGGCAAAATCATAAATAAATCTTTGTGTGAAGTTCCCGGCGGTTGGTTGGCATTGGCAATGACCGAAGAAGGCAAACGTTTGGTGTTCGCTTCTAAAGAAGAATCCCAATTGGGCAAAATGCTCATCGCTGAAAGAACCGGTGAAGAAAATGGTGTAAACGTTGCTGTTATGCAACTTAACTCTAACAATGGCGCAGCAGTTCGTCGTTTTGTAAAATGGGCAGCTCCCAGCGCTTGCGGTACTAAAGGTACCAGCGTAGGTTTTAGCGATTGGGTTGGCGCAGCAGATGCTTTCGCTGCAGAACTTTTTGCTAAACGCCAAATGAAACCTGTTTTGGTAGATTACACTGCTGACAATAGCGCAGCTTTGAAACGCAACTTCCTTGAAGCAGTAGACACTGCTACTTGGGGCGTTATGGAAAACGGCTACAAAGAAGGTTACGGTGCAAACGCAGCAGGTCTCAAAACTGAAGAAGACATTGTAAAAGCATTGCTCTACGGTTACAGTATGGTTGGCTTTGACTGCAGCGAAAAAATTGACCTTTCTTTGGAAAAACTTTCCGATGAAGCAGTTGAAAAACGCTACAATGAATTGAACGAAGTGTTCCGTGCAGCATTGGCAGCTTCCTATTTGAATGCAGAATTTAAAGTTGGTAACAACACTGTTAAATTTACTGAAGAACAACTCCGTCGTATCGTAATGGAATATGGCGAAGCAATCATGCACGTACAATTCATCTATAACTCCTACTTGAAAAACACTCCGTGGGATATCGACTTCGAACTTTCCTTGTCCAAACCGGGCAAAATGTTGACTGTTCAAGAACATTACTTGATTGCTAACGAATTGCAACGTAACAATATTAAATTGGCTTCCATCTGCTTGGATGGCATGCAAGAACAAGAAGCATTGAAAGAAGATTTGCAAGTACATTGCGAAATCGCAGATACCTTTGGCTATCGCCTGAGCTTCTGCAATGCTGACTTGGCACAAGTTGATTTTGCAAGCGCAAACAAATTCTTGAAAGGCAAAGTTCATTTTAAACTGACCAACGTATTGTGGTTGGCTGCACTGCAAATGATTGCAGCTAACAATGCAGAACTCATGGGCAAAATCGCTGCTGCTGCTGAACTGGAAGTTGCTTCTGCAGAAGAACTTACTGCTGAAAC
>CALCHC010000091.1 GCA_937901335.1 uncultured Phascolarctobacterium sp.
GTTTTATCAATTGAAGAATGGAATGAGCATTATGAATATGGTGAGTACCCGTTATCGGCGGTCGTAACCAATAAATAATGTAGTTGTTGATAAGCACATAGTTGCTTATGAATTATATTATGTCGAATTTTCACCTCATACTAACATTTGATTCCATTGTTTGGTGAAAATAATGCAATTTTCTTTGAAGAAAGTGTTTTAAAAGTAACTATATAATATACAAAACGCTCCAGTTCGTCTCGAACTGGAGCGTTTCGTATATCTTAAACTATTAAGTTTACTTGCCTCTTACTTATAATTCTTCTCTTTCACATGATCAGAGTGCAACAGATCTTCTGCCAAGTGACTGAGCGGTTTTTCCAAGAAGTTTGCGTAAACTGCTTGGACGTCGGGGTTGTTGTGGGATTGACGGAGAGCACGTTTTTCGTCGAGGTCGTAGAGTTTCGCCCCGCGGCTGCACGCGAGCTCTTGTCCGTCATGGATGGGTTGGCCGCCGCCACCTACGCAACCACCAGGACATGCCATAACTTCCACGAAGTCATAATGCACTTTGCCTGCTTTGATGTCATCCATCAATCGACCTGCATTGCCTAATCCACTTACAGTACAAGTGCGTACTACAGTGTCGCCAAGCTTGAAGTTAGCTTCGCGGCGATCAGCGTTGCCACGTACGTCTAAGAATGCATCCATAGGAGCTTCTTTGCCTTCAACTACTGCGTAAGCTGTACGGAGAGCTGCTTCCATAACGCCACCGGTTACGCCGAAGATTACTGCTGCACCGGTGCTGCTACCCAAGGGACTGTCAAATTCTGCAGGTTCGAGAGCAGCTATGTTGATGTGTTCAGCTTTAATCAAGCGAGCCAGTTCGCGAGTAGTGAGTACGATGTCAACGTCGGGCACGCCACTACTACGCATGGAAAACAGTGCAGCTTCGCGTTTTTTAGATACGCACGGCATGATGGAGATGGAGCAGATGTCCTTAGTATCGATGCCTTTTTGTTGAGCGAAGTAGGTTTTGGTCAGAGCACCGAAGATTTGTTGCGGGGATTTAGTGCTGGAAAGGTTGGGGAGGAACGCAGGATAGCGTTTGCTCACGTAGCTTACCCAACCAGGGCAGCAGGAAGTGAACATAGGCCAAGGATGTTCATCTTTATGAGCCAAGCGTTCCAAAAGTTCGCTGCCTTCTTCCATAATGGTTACGTCTGCTGCGAAGTTGGTGTCGAATACGTAATCAAAGCCAATCTTTTTAAGAGCAGCAACCATCATACCTTCAGTAAATTGTTCAGGAGCAAGACCAAGTGCTTCGCCCCAAGCAACACGTACTGCAGGAGCAACTTGAACAACAGTTACTTTATCAGGATTTGCGAGGACTTCAAAGATTTTGGGAACATCGTCACGTTCTTTAAGAGCGCCAACGGGGCAATGAGTAATACATTGACCACAAAGGCTGCAATCAGATTGAGCGATGTTGGGGAATTTATCGGCAACATCTACGGTAGTACGACCGCCGGTGTTAACCAAGTCCCAAATGTTCAAGCCTTGAACTTTGTCGCAAATTTGGATGCAACGCATGCACTTGATACATTTTTTAGAATCTCTAATCAAGGGGAATTCTTTGTCCCAAGGAATATCGACAACGTCTTTTTCGTAGGGCAGTTCAAAAATGCCAAGGTCATTTGCCAAAGTTTGGAGAGCACAGTTACCGCTACGCACGCAGGTTGCGCACAGGCAATCGTGTTGGGAAAGAATAAGTTCTACGTTAGTACGGCGTACTGCACGAACTTTAGGAGAATTGGTGAAAACAACGATATCATCTTGAACAGGAGTGCTGCAAGCAGTTACCAGTTTAGTTTTGCCTTGTACTTCTACTACGCAAACTTTACAAGCACTGATTTCGTTGATGCCTTCCAAATAGCAAAGGCGGGGGATGCGGATGCCAACGGAGTCCGCAGCTTGCATGATTGTCGCACCTTTAGGAGCAGTTACTTTTTGTCCGTCAATTGTTAAGGTTACCATTTAAAAGAACGTCCTCCTCTCATAGTGCTTAAACCGAATTTGTCGCAACGCAAGCAACGACCTGCTTCTTGGCAAGCTTCTTGCACAGTGTAGCCACATTCGATTTCTTCAAAATTATTTTTGCGTTCGCATGCTTCTTTTTCTTTCAGTTGAATACGTCCGCAGGGTTCTTTGTCTTCTAATTTAGCAGGGGGAATTTCTACGTCACAGGAAATTTCGTGTTCGTAGCCAAGATAGTCGTCGATGTTAGCTGCTGCAACTTTACCTGCTGCAATAGCACGGATTACTGTAGCAGGACCGGTTACGCAGTCGCCACCTGCGAATACGCCATTGGAGTTTGCAAGTTCGCCGGTTTCCATAGCTGCGATACTACCGCGTTTAACTTTTACGCCAGCTTCTTCGAAGGGACGCAGTTCTACGCCTTGACCAATTGCTACGACAATTACATCGCAGGGGATACGGTCTAAAGGAAGTTCAGCACGAATGGGTCGAGCTCTACCCCAAGCGTCGATGGGACCGATGATTTGCGGTTCTGCCCAAAGTGCAGTAACGTTGCCGTTTTCATCAGCTTCGATTTTGTGAGGAGCTTTCAGTTCGTACAGTTCTGCACCTTCTGCGATTGCGCCTTCAATTTCTTCAGGCAGAGCAGTCATATCATCTTTACGACGACGGTAAGCGATGGTAACTTTTTTCGCACCAAGACGAACAGCACTGCGAGTGCAGTCCATAGCTACGTTACCGCCACCGATAACTACAACATTTTTATCTTTAAAGTCAGGCATAATGTCTTCGCCAATGGAGCGGAGCATTTCTACTGCGGAGATTACACCTTTGGAATCTTCGCCTTCGATACCAACTTTTTTATCTTCGTGAGCACCGATGGCAATGTAAACTGCATCAAATTCTTCACGGAGTTTTTCGAAAGGAACTTCGCCTTCGCCGTTACCAACTTTAGTGTTCAAGTGAACTTCTACGCCGGTGGAAAGAATTGCTTCGATATCTTGGTCAAGTCTTTCACGGGGGAAGCGATAGCTGGGGATACCGTAACGGAGCATACCGCCAAGTTTGCTCTTAGCTTCGAATACTACTGCATGATGACCCATCAATTCCAAATAGTAAGCTGCTGCCAAACCACTGGGGCCACCGCCGATGATAGCGATGCGTTTGCCTGTGGTTTCTGCTTTTTCCGGAACAGGAACGGTATTAGCAGGAGCATTATCTACTGCCATACGTTTAAGTCCGCGAATGTTGATGGGAGCATCAATCATGCTACGACGGCAACGAGCTTCACAGGGATGTTCGCAGATAAGTGCGCAAGCAGTGGGGAAGGGATTATCTTTGCGGATGAGTTTTACTGCATCAGCGTAACGACCTTCACCAACGAGAGCGATGTAACCGGGGATGTCAACTTGTGCCGGACAAAGAGCAACGCAAGGAATGGAAGCGTCTAAGCGGCTGTAGCATTTACCGGTTTTGATATGGTGAATGTAGTTTTCTCGGAAGCCTTCCAAACCAGCCAAAACCATATGAGCTGCTTCGTAACCAATTGCACAGTCAGCAGAGTCCATGATATTTTGGGCAGTGCTTTCAATAAGCTCCAAAGTTTTCATGGTAGCTTTGCCATCCAAAATATTTTCTAACAGTTTTTGTAATTGAGCCAAGCCAACACGGCAAGGAGCGCATTTGCCACAGGTTTGAGCGTGACAAACTTTCAAGAAGGACAGCTGCATATCAACAGGGCACAGACCAGGAGGGCTGGCAATGATATGACGTTCAAGGTCTTTGTAAAGACGTTCAACGGTGAGCTGCGCTTGATCGGGTGTTTCGATTTTTAAACGACTCATATTTTTCCTCCAACAAATTTATCTAATAAAAGCTTTATACACAAAATATAGTGTTCCATTTTGTGGAATACAACTAATTATACTCTTTATGCTTTATTTTGGCAAATCTAAAAGTGTAAAGGTTGTTACGGTTTGAGCGTTTGATTAAATATTCTTAGTACCTTCATTTTAAAAAATATCTTGAATTTTAACAGGAAAGATTTTAGTTGCGTTGAATAATATAATGATGGATTATATCCAAAAATAAACAATGAGTTGAAGCTGGTGACTTAGATGAATTTGTCAATGGTACATATTATAAGTTTGATTTTGACTTTAGTGGCAACGATTTTGCCGGGCATTATTGCTGCTCGAAAAATTAAGTCTGCTGATGATTATAATGTTGGTGGTAGACGTGCTGGCGTAGGCATGGTTGCAGGAAGTATTATCGGCACCATTGTCGGTGGTGCTGCAACCATGGGCACTGCTCAACTAGGTTTTAAGCTGGGGTTAACTGCTTGGTGGTTTACTTTGGGCAGTGGTATTGCCTTAATTATTATGGCGATTTTTTACGCAGTGCCCTTGCGTCGTAGTAGCCTGACTACTGTAAGTGAGTTTCTCGTAAACAACTACGGCAAGGTGGCAGGTCCTTTTACAAGTATCTCTGCATCTGCTGGCATTTTCTTTAGTATTGTTGCCAGTACTTTGACCGCTTTGAGTTTGGTTGCAGGCTTATTTAATGTAAGCATTGAAACCAGTGGCGTGATTGTTCTACTTTTGACTGTTGCCATTGTTTTCTTTGGTGGCATTAGTGGCGCAGGCATGGCTGGCATTTTAAAAATACTTTTGATTTTTGGCACCATCTTCGTTGGTGGTATCATAAGTTATTTGGATATGGGACAGTGGCAAGGTTTGAAGGCAGCTTTCCCTGAATATCCTTGGTTCAGTCTTTTCGGTCGTGGTGTGGAAGATGGGCTCTTTAGCTTAGTTTCCATGATTGTAGGTGTAATTTCTACTCAAACCTACGTGCAATCCATCTTCTCTGCAAAAGATAGCAAGACTGCTGCAGCAGGTTGCATTACTGC
>CALCHC010000092.1 GCA_937901335.1 uncultured Phascolarctobacterium sp.
CCAATGCATAGTTAGCACCTACGCGGAAGCCTTCGAAGCCATCAGTCAATTTTTTAGAATCAAATTTGTTAGCATAGGAGAAAATGGTGTTGTAGAGGTAGGTTGCTTCCGGTTGATCGAAGTAGTTAGCATATACGCCCCAAGAACCCGGTTTAGCAGCAGAAGCGCCACCGAGAGCCAAGGTTACAGTGTAACCATTGTCATCGTTTTGACCTTCAGCATCACCCATCAAGTATTGACCAGACAATTTCAAGCCTTTTGCCAACGGCAAGGAAACAACAGGAGCCCAAATTTCATGATCATCAGTTTTGTAGTAGTCAACAGCAGCGTTTACTACACCAACTTTGGTAGCCAAATCTGCATAGTAAGCACGATCTTCGGAAACAGTAGCGCTAACTTTTTTCAAGTCATCGGAGCCTTTACCTGCCCAAACGGTCAATTTAACATCTTTACCATATTGAGCTTTAACACCATCATGACGAGTATCTACTACGAAACCTTCGCCAACTTTGAAGTCTTGACGACCCATATCAACTTTTACGCCGCCGATTTTACCGGAAACATAAGCCCAGTTGAAGGTAATATCATCTTCACCTTGGGGACCATATTTAGGATATTTAGCACCAGCTTTGGTATCATGACCAGAAGGATATTGGTTGTTTTCAAAACGACCAGTGTAAGTCCAATCATCATTGATTTCACCTTTAACAATCAAACGGGTACGGAAACGGGTGTTGTCGCCTGCGCCGCCGGAAGTTTCACGCACAGAAGCACGGATTTGACCAGCAATTTTAACAGCGTCAGCGCCTTTTTCCAATTTAGCTACGCGAACACCAAGGGTGTCGAGTTCGTCAGCAAATTCAGCAGCCAATTTGTCGCAGTCAGCGCCTTTAGCCATAGCTTTTGCTACGATTTGAGCCATTTCATAACGGGTGATGAGTTTGTCGCCAGCGAAAGCGCCGTCGGTGTAGCCATCAACTACGCCTGCAGCAGCCAATTTAGCTACGGAGTCATATGCCCAGTGGCCAGCGGGAACGTCAGAGAACGGGTTAGCAGCATAAGCGGAAGCGGTTACGCCAAGAGCCATTGCCATTGCGAGTACTAAGGATTTTTTCATAATGTTTTCCTCCTCTTTATAAGAGATTTTTTATTTTTACAAAACCTCTATATGGAGAAAATAAAAACGAGCAAATTCCTGTAAGAGTTGCCTTGTTTCCTCTACACTTTGCCCGTAAATACACTTCTGCCAATATAGAAATTTTATAAACGGGGTGGTTGTAGTAAATGCCTTTGATTATTACCGCCTTAATTGTAACAATCTTTACTACTTAATTGCATTATAGCCTGTTCAAAATCTTTTTGCAAGTTATTTTCAAGTATTTTTAGCACTTTAAAGTGTATTGAACACATTTTCTTTTTTCTTACAACTATTTTAAAAAAGTTGTAATCTAATTTTTAGCTGTAAAATAACTCTTTATCATTAGTAAAATAAAAAACGCACCAGATTTCTCTGATGCGTTATCTTTAATGTTGGCGGAGTGGGTGGGTTTCGAACCCACGCACGCTTTGACACGTCTAACGATTTAGCAAACCGTCCTCTTCAGCCACTTGAGTACCACTCCGTTAGGTTACTGTAATATTATAACTGCTCTTGCCACATTTTGCAAGACCTTTTTGTAAAATATGGCGGAAAGGGTGGGATTCGAACCCACGGAGGCTTTCACCTCGCTAGTTTTCAAGACTAGAGCCTTAAACCGCTCGGCCACCTTTCCATTAGAGTTTAATTATATGCTAAAAGAACATCTTAGTCAATACTTACGCCAGTACCTCATCAGTAGTTGCAAGTGTTGACTTTTCTAAGCAATTGGCTTCTTGTTCCATTGCTTCTAATTTTCTATACATATCTTGAGTATAGAAATCGTCCTTAATTATTTTCAAGTTTACGATTACATTATATACAGCACTGCGCAATGCAGCTCGTCCTAAAATTGCACTACACGCTGCATCCGTAATGGCACCTTGGTTACCAATAGCAGCAATACGTTCTGCATGACGCATTACTTCTAAACTCAACCTAGCAATTTTCATTGGTACTTCCGCGGCTTGCTTAGCCGCTCTTTGAATAGCTTGAGCACGACTAAACTTTTCCAAATCAGTGCCTCTTGGCATTCTATAGCAAGCCATAAAGTTGTTGAAGACTTCTGCATCAGCATTAACAAGGTTCAATAATTGCAAGCGTAAATCTTCAACATCCTGCAAAATTTCTTTTACTTCTGCTTCCTGCTCTGCAAAGTCGTGTTTACCTACTGTCAAGTTTCCCACCATGGAAGTCAAGGCCGCAGCTAAAGCTCCTGCCATAGCAGCACCACCGCCACCGCCAGGGGTAGGCGCATTAGAGGAAAGTTTTTTCAAAAATTCTTGGCAACTTAATTTTGTTAAATCACTCATAGTTATCCTCCAAAAAACGTCTTACTAAAATTACTGCTGCATATGCATCCAATGGTACAGGTGGCACAAGCATACCTAATGGAATAAGTTTCTTCAAACCTTTAGGCGGATTCTCCTGCCAATACAACGCACGCGCTTCTTCCGTACTATGTGCTTCTTCCACAACAGCAATCAAAACATCTGGCAAAACCCTTTTCACAGATTCGCCAATATTCCTGCTATTAGTACCGTTGCCCAGCACAATATGTACCGGGCAACTATTTTTTATAAATTCCACTATTTCATTGTCGATGTTTTGGCTTTCAGCAATATGAAGCTTTACGATTTTTCCAGCTCCATCAACTAAAGCCAAACCTGTTTTGCTTCTACCAGGGTCAATACCCAAGTATAGTTTAGTCATTATCATCAACTACTTCCAAACGGATTCTCACTGGACCAGCTGTAGTAATATCACCACGAGCAAAAGCTCTCAGTTCAATTTTACCACCAAGTTTACGCATATCATTACTTGCTTCAATCATAGTAGTAGCATCCATATTACCAACTTTACCTGTAATAGGATCAGGCAACACACCTGCTTCAACTGCTTTATGATTTACCTTATTCAAGAAATTCATCAAAACAGCATCCTGACCGCCAGTTGCTTTTTTCAAGTCAACTTTTTCACTCAAAATCAAAGTGCCATCAGGATAAATGAACTGGTTATCCGTCATTTCAATATCGCAGGCAACAAGCTCACCTACGATTATATTTGCAATAGTACGCACACGGAAAAGCATATTGCCTTTACTATTATCAAGCACAGCAACAGCATTATCCACAATACGTTTGGAAAGCCAAATAGCTTGTAATCTTTCGTCCTTTTCTTCTACACCAAGACGATTAAGAACTGCACCATTGGCACTTTCTAAAAGCCAATTAATTTGGGCCACGTTTTGCTCATGATCTAATCCACCACGCATAACAGCAGCATAAACTACTTCGCCTGCACGGTAGAAAACTTGACCTTCGCGCATAGAAATTATGCCTTGTTTAAGCAATGCAGTAGATTCCTCTAAAGCAGCAACTTCAGAAGTCAAACTTTCTTTAGAAGCACTTAAATCAGCTACTTCTTTTTTAGCGACAGTATACTTATCATTTACATCTGCCAATTTAGATTGTATCTCTTCATTGGCACGAGTGCTTTCCCTAATTTTTTCATCCAAATCGTTGATGAGAATATTCTTTTCTTCCATCTCGACTTTAGCTTTAGCAAGAGCCTCTTGTGCAATACTCTTTTCTTCATTCAGCAATTTAAGTTCTGCTTTAACCTTTTCCATACCAAACAAAGCAGTCCTTGCGCTTTCAGAAGAAATAGCCATTACCCCAATGGTAAGAACAGAAATCATCATACCACTTAATACGGTAAGTAAAATAGAGGTGTGTTTGGGACGCAATCCAAATACGGACATACGCTTCTTGCCTATTTTACTGCCCATTTTATCAGCAATGTAAGCAATCAAGCCACCAACAATTGCCATTACAACAATCATTCTTATGCCTACCACACACTCACCTCCAAACTAAATTACTATCACATTAAGAGTTCTTTTCTTTCAGCAATTTAAGACCTATGCCCAAACACAAAATGTTAGGTAACATGCAAGCCAAGAACGGAGGCATTGCACCACCTTTGCCTAAGCCAGTGGTAAAGGTCATAATTGCATAATAAATAAAGATTACAATAATACTGATACCCAAGCCAATGGAAGAACTTGTTCTTTGTTTTTGAGTACCAAGAGCAGCACCAATCATTGCAAAGAAGAAGCTTGCCAAAGGAATAGAGATACGCATATAAATTTCACACCATTGTTTCGGAGCAGATTCTCCACGTGCTTCTACCATGCTAATATATTCACGCAACTCAGCAATGGTCATTTCTTCCGGTTCCTTTTGTTCCCAAGCGATTTGTTTCGGAGACATATCAATAGGAATAATTTGTTCTTTGAAACGAGCAGTACTGGTCACGCCTTCTTCGTCATTCAAAGCAAACACATTACCGTTTACCATACGCCAAGTACCATTTTCCCAGAAACCTTCCTTAGCAGTTTGGATACGTGCAATACTACCTTTTTCAAATTCTTCAATGGTAATACCAGTCATTTTGCCTTGTTTTTCATCAAAGCTTTTTGCGTAGGTAATACGTTGAGTACTACCCTTCATGCTTTTAATAACGATATGTTCAGTTTCCCCAGTAGGCTTAGTGCTATTTTTGATTTCATAATCAACAATTTCAGCGCATTTCATCTTAGCTACAGGCACAACTTTTTCTGCCCATACCAAAGAGAACATACTTACCAAGAAACCAACAATCAAAACAGGAGTAACAATACGATAGTAGCTAACACCACCAGCTTTCATCGCAGTAATTTCACTGCTACCGGAAAGCTTGCCAAATGCCATCAAAGCTGCCAAAAGCATAGACATAGGGAAGGTGTAGTTAATTACTTCCGGCAAGCTGTAGAAAAACAATCTTCCAACAGCTTCCAAGGAAGCACCGTATTGAGTAACATACTTTGTGATTCTAAACAGCATAGTGCTGGCAATAAAGATACTGGAGAAAGCAGCAATGCCGAATACAAAGGGATATAAGAGTTCCGTTAAAACATAACGGTCTAATAATCTTAAACGCACTTTTCTTCCTCCTACATTGTAAAGTTATCGCCCAAATAATATTTACGGGCAATGGGATCATTGTAAATAGTTTGACTGTCACCATGTAATAAGATTCTGCCATCAGCCAAAATATAAGCTTTGTCAACAATGCTCAAAGTTTCACGAACATTGTGGTCAGTGATGAGAACACCAATGCCACGACGTGCCAAATGAGCAATCATACCTTGGATATCTGCAACAGCGATGGGGTCAATGCCTGCAAAAGGCTCATCTAAAAGGATAAAGGCAGGGTCAGTAGCTAACGCACGTGCAATCTCAACACGACGGCGTTCACCACCGGAGAGTGCACTACCTTTGCTCTTACGAATGTGTCCAATATGGAATTCATCAATAAGAGCATTCATTTTAGCTTCACGCTCTTCAGCACTAAGATTAGTTGTTTCCAAAATAGCCATGATGTTTTCTTCAACAGTCATCTTGCTAAAAATAGAAGCTTCTTGAGGAAGATAACCAATGCCTGCACGAGCACGTTCAAACATTGCTAAACCAGAAATATCTTGTCCATCCAAAGTAACAACACCAGCATCAGGTTTTTCAATACCAACAATCATATAGAAAGTTGTAGTTTTACCTGCACCATTGGGACCAAGCAAGCCTACAATAGTACCTTGCTCTACCTCAACGCTGACACCATTTACAACATTTCTTTCACCATATGTTTTTACCAAATTATCAGTTCTAATAATCAATGGGTTAGCCCTCCATTATTTTCTGAGGCTTACGCCAAATCTTGTTTTTCTTCGGTAGCTTGAGCAGTTTTTTCGACAGGAATATAAATGATTTTTACATTGCCATCAGCTACAGCTACATTAGCATTGGTTAAACGCAATCTATCACCGGTTACGGAGTTACCATCTTGGGTAGCTTTTGCATTACCAATAAGCTCAACATAACCATTAGCTCTAGTTTCATAGATAGCTTTATCAGCGGTAGCAGTCAATTTACGAGCTTCGCTATCAATAGTAATGCCACCAGAAGCATTTGCTACACCACTTTTAGCGTCATAATCAATCTTGCCTGCACTTAAAGTACTACCATCAACATCAGTAAGACGTGCCCAGTTGCCAACGGTTTCCATATATTCGGTGGATTTATGATAATCAATTTGCTCCGCTTCTAATTTCTTACCCTCTTTAGTCACAGTAGCGGAACCAGCAGCAGTAACATAGTCTTCGCT
>CALCHC010000093.1 GCA_937901335.1 uncultured Phascolarctobacterium sp.
GGCTGCAATAATGGCTGCAGGAGTTAATCTATTCATTTCATACCTCCTGCAGTTTAAGATTCACGTTATAGTAACGCAGAAATTGCAAAGAATATTGCGGTGGCTCTGCTAATACCACAACATGGGACTTTCCATCAGCGGGGTTAATCCAGTTGAAAGGTACCGCACCGCCCTTACAGGTAACATTGATGAACTGTTCAAGAATCTGTTTTTCGGTTTCTGGCAAATTCTTCCAAACAACAGTAAAAGAAGAACGCACCTTAGTAAATTTAGGTCGAGTTTTTACAGGACCATTTTCAGTTTCAGAACGGATAACATTATCTTCCGGATTAATGCCAAGCGGATAATCAGGGTTACTTATTTCCACAGGAAAATCAATTTTAGCAGCCATTCTTCCACCCCCTAAACTGCGTTTTTAATAATCGTCGCAATACCGTTGTCATTGTTACCAATGGCTTCTATTACGGTATTAATGACAAAATCTTTACCATTGAAGGATACACCAGTGTTTGTTGCCTTAACCTGTTGGTTTGTACGATTCTCAACAACAACCTTCACATTCTCTATTCCAGCACTACCACGGAGAGCAGCTGCAGTTTGCTCTGCAGTATAAACTCGTCCCGGTTGAGAGAAGTTTACAAGTTCAGGACCTTCTTCACCTACGAGTGCCCAACCGTTGGCCACACCACCGTTAGCGAAAGCAAATGCCATATTGCCTGAATTCCAACTATTAGAGTAAGAACTCATATTCCAAGATGGCAGACTACCACCGCCACCCATACCGGGAAACATTGACATTATTGCTTTCATAACCAAGCCTTGCATAATAACCTTGGTCATAGTATTCATAATGCTATTGGCAAGGTCGTTATAAAGGTCTTTACAACGCTCACTGAATGACTTCTGTTCAGTCAACATATTTTGGCCAAAGTTGACAATGGAACTCATCATCTCATCCCAACCAGACTGCAGAGTAGCAAGTTGGTCAAATTGAGTATTCTTGATGTAATCCATAAAATTGCCCCAGCTTGCTTGAAGGTCGGCAGCTTGAACAGCCTGCAGGTTTTTAACAGCTTCGGCATATTCCTGTTGAAGCAATATCCTCTGCTCCATGTTCAGGCGTTCGTCAGCAAGCATTGTTTCCAAAGCTTGTTTATGATTCATAAGCTTCTCGGCTCTAAGCTCATCAGCACGCTGTGCAGAAACAAGTCGAGTGCCTTCCAAGGCGTCAATGTATTCCATGTCAAGAGCGTGCATGTCTATAACATTCTGACGCTTGATTTCAAGGTTGCGTTCTGCCTCGTATTGAGCAAGCTTCGCCGTAACAGCTGTTGTATCGATGCCAGCAGCTGCAGCCCTGTCGATTTTGGACTGCATTTTTTGCAGTTCTTCATCAAGTTTAGCGTTGGCCACTTCAAGCGGAGTACCGGTGAGTTGAATAACCTTTCGGTTAAGTTCTGCCATCAAGTCGTTCATAGCACGTTCGTTTTTCTCGAACTCACGCTGAACACGACTGACAGTTTCTTCTGCTTTCTTAGGATGAGCAGGAGTAAGGTCTGCCTTAATGCCAGCTTTCTGCTTATCAGCCATTCTTCTACGATGAGCAACTTGGGCTGAATAGTCAGCTTCATTGCCAACCATACTAACATTGCCAAGCTCGTCATACTCGAACCCTAATCCAGCTTCAGCGTGTTTATACTTTTCATATGCACCGTACCCGATAGCAGCAACAGCAGTAGCTACAAGTCCTAATCCGCCTGCAGCAGTAAGCTTCAAAGTCTTTAATGCTTCGCTTAAGGAAGTAACCCCTGTTAAGAAGAAGCCTGCTTGGATAGCAGCTTCACCAAACTCGTTTGCCAAACTATCAGTATCATCAGTCAAGGAAGTTGTAAGAATACCTACAGACGAAAGTACGCCACCAATTGCAGTCAATTTATTATTGAAAGTCTGTGTTTTATTAGCGTTTTCCTGTGCAGATTTACCTGCCTGCAGATGTTTTTCTTGAACTCGCATAATATCTTTAGCAAGCTCAACATTACCTTTAGAAGCAGCTTTCGCAGCTTGATATTGAAGCCTGCCCGCAGTTTCAGCATCAACACCTAAAGCTTCTAACACAACAACTAAAATTTCTTTGCGTGTTGCAATTTGCTGGATATAGCACACTATTTCTAACGAGGTGAAAATAATGCGCTTCTTTGATTATTTAAACCGCAGCAAGAAGAAGGACGGTTTTTATACAAAGGTTCTTGCCTATATACTTGCATTTTCCTTGCTATTGATATCCCTCATATTTTTTCTAACATACTTAACTGTTCAAAATAATGCGATTGATCAATCCTACGCAACAGAGCAATCTGCCATATCAAACATCAGTTATTCCGCATCTGAAATGCAAGATGTTGCGCACTCTATGCTGAACCAAATTCGTAACGATCCTCAGCTAATGCGTTTGATCTATTCTGCCACTGCTGATGACCTAAATAACATTCATTCAATGTATTTGCTGCAGAACTATGCAGAAGCTTCCTCTTGGCTGGACTCCGCATACATATATAACGCTAAAGAAGGCCTTGTTATTTATACATATAATGACGGTAGCGATTATGT
>CALCHC010000094.1 GCA_937901335.1 uncultured Phascolarctobacterium sp.
CACCCAAGCTTACCATAAATTTTTCATTAGGACGATAGAACGCACCAAGAGCTGCTGCGTTTTCGCCCGCGTAGTTACCCATACCTGCACTGAAAGTCAGCTTATCATCGGGGTCATATTCCAACGGATGAAGAGCTGCCAAAGCTGCTGCACCTGCACCAACCTTGTTAATCTTAGCATTGGTTTTGTCGAGGCGTTGGTTGATGCCCGCGATTGCATCAGAAGCACCACCATTAACTTTGTTAATCATTGCCAACAATTCGTCATCTTTTTCTGCACGAGTTGTAGCTTCTGTTTCTAATGCAGTTTTGTCTGCTTTACCCTCAAGCAATCCATTAGCTTCGGTTTTAGTATAAACATCAGCAGCGTTCGCTTTTTTGCCAAGCAATTCATCAGCTTCAGTTTTAGTATAAGCATCAGTAATACCATAACCTGCTAAAGTAGTTGCTTTGTCTGCTTTACTAGCAAGACCATCTGTCAACGATTGTTGAGTTGCGAACTTAGCATCTGCTTCAGTTTTAGTGTAAACATTATCAAGCGCTGCATTCAAAGTATTTACATTGACTGCGTAACTACCATAATTATCATTACCCAAATCTTTGACACGAACATCCTTCACGTTAATAATGCTTCGTGTTGTGGGACCAGAACTACCCACTGCACCTCCATTACCAACGCTCACTGCATCCTCCACGCTTGCAACAGAGCCATAACCAAGCGCAATCGCACCATCTGCAATTGCAGATGTGTCTAATCCTATAGCAATGGAATTGAAACCGCTTGCTTCTGCATAGGTTCCTATAGCAATCGACTGAACACCGCTTGCTTCTGCATTGGTTCCGAAAGCATGGGAATTACTTTCGCTTGCAGTTGCACCGCTACCGAAAGCATTGGAAGAAGCACCGATTGCTTGTGCACCGCTACCGACAGCATTGGAATAATCACCGCTGGCTTTTGCCCCATAACCTTCTGCAAGAGAATGAGCTCCTCTTGCTTCTGCACCGGAACCGATCGCAATAGCATCACCCGCACTAGCTTTTGCAGATGTACCTATCGCAGTGGCATTCTCTCCAC
>CALCHC010000095.1 GCA_937901335.1 uncultured Phascolarctobacterium sp.
CAATCATAGGGAATGCAAGATGACCAGCTTTAGACAAAGCTTTTAAGCGATGTACACCGGTAGTGGTTTCTTCACTGCCACCGATGAGTTTGCCAATGAGGTCTTTGCGTTCGCCGTGCAGCATATTTACCAAGTCGCCACCGTCGTCGATAATCAGGTCAGGTTCAACTTTGAGAGCTTCGCGGAGATATACATCATATTCTTTAGCAGAGCAACCGTGAGTTGCAAATACGGTGATACCGCTATCTACGAGAGCAGCAGCAACGTCATCTTGGGTAGAAAGCGGGTTACTACCAGTTACAACTACATTAGCACCTGCATTTTTCAAAACTTGTGCCAAATAAGCGGTTTTAGCTTCCAAGTGAATGGTAACAACCATATTCAAACCTTTGAAGATTTGTTCTTTGCTATATTTTTCATTGAGCAGGTTCAAAAGGGGCATATATTCTTTTACCCACGCAATTTTTTGTTTACCGGACGGTGCCAGGTTAATGTCTTTAATCATGCTTTCCAAGGCTTATAAATCCTCCTTCATTTTCTCTTGTAATAATTTTATGTTTTCTACGTAGGGAGCAGTTACAACCCCATATTCAGTAATGATGCCTGCAATAAGTTCTGCAGGAGTAACGTCAAAGGACGGGTTAAAAGTCAACGCTTTTGCAGGAGCAGTTACTTCACTGCGGAAGCGTTTTACTTCATCAGCACTACGTTCTTCGATAGGGATTTGCTCACCACTTGTGAGAGTGAAATCAAAAGTGCTAGTAGGCGCAGCAATGTAGAAAGGTACGCCATGAGCTTTAGCAGCAAGGGCTACACCATAAGTACCAATTTTATTGGCAGTATCACCGTTGGCGGCAATTCTATCTGCACCAACAACTACTGCGTTAATGCCTTTAGTCTTCATAGTCCACGCTGCCATACCGTCAGTAATAACGGTTACAGGAATATCATCTTCGCAAAGTTCGTAAGCAGTAAGACGTGCACCTTGAAGTAAGGGGCGAGTTTCATCTGCATAAACCATTTTAAGCTTGCCTTGTTTATGTGCTTCACGAACTACGCCTAAAGCAGTACCCCAACCACAGGTTGCTAGTGCACCTGCGTTGCAATGGGTTAAGAGGATGGTTTCTTCCGGCAGAACTTCTGCACCGTACTCGCCCATCTTCTTGTTGATGGCAATGTCATCGTTGTAAATCTTAACAGCCAATTTTTCCAGCTCACCTAAAATTTTAAAGGGAGCAAGTTCTTCAGCATTAAGCTTCACTGCCAATTCATATACTTTTTTAGCAGCCCATTCCAAATTTACAGCAGTAGGACGAGCGCTAATCAAATCATCTTTAATTTTGTTAAGAGTTCCCAAAAAGTCAGGACGTTTTGCCGCTTGCATGGCACCAAGAACCATACCAAAAGCAGCTGCAGCACCAATTGCCGGCGCTCCCCTAACTTCCAAGCGTTGAATGGCAACTTTTACTCGCAAGTAATCTTCGCAAGTAATAAGCTCTGTCGCTTGGGGAAGTTTAGTTTGGTCAAGGAGAATAAGCTTGCCATTCTCCCAACGCATAGTATCAATCATCTTAACACTTCCTTGTAATTACAGCTTGAAGCCGCCGTTTTCAGCCATAGCTTGCTTGCATTTGCAAACAGTATCTACAATACCATCATATTTGATGAATTCTACAATCAAGTCTTGCATTTTATCAATGCTTCTTGCCATTTCTTCAACAACTTCGCTGTGAGTAAGAGGCGTGGGAGAAATGCCTGCTGCCATGTTGGTAACGATGGAAACAGTTGTGTAGCACATTTCTGCTTCACGAGCAAGGATGCATTCGGGAACATTGGTCATACCAACAAGGTCACCGCCAAGCATTGCGAACATTTTAATTTCTGCAGCAGTTTCAAAACGAGGACCTTCAGTGCAAACGTAAGTACCAGTTGCGTGGAAAGGAATATCCATAGTTTTGAGGATATCAATTACTTTAGCACGAAGTACCGGGCAGTACGGGCTGGTTACGTCAACGTGAGCAACACCACGATAATCGTCATCATAGAATGTATTGATACGGCTCTTAGTAAAATCGAGAGTGTTGTCGCAAACTACAAAGTGACCTGCTTTCATTTCGTTATTCAAGCTGCCAACAGCAGTAGTTGCAAAAATTTCTTCAACGCCCAAGCTTTTAAGTGCCCAAATGTTAGCACGGTAGTTTACTTTGTGCGGCGGGGTGCTATGATTAACACCATGACGAGTAATGAAAGTTACTTTGTTGCCGTACAACTCACCTACTTTGCAAGCTGCTTGTCCGTAAGGAGTATCAATGATTTTATTTTCAAAGCCATCTAAAAATTGAGCATCGTAAATACCGGTGCCACCGATGATTGCAATATTACGCATTACGCTTCCTCCTTTAAATACATATCTTAAAATGAGCAAAGGCTCATAAATTATCTAATATATCATATCATATTTGCGTATCAAAATAAAGAAAGACCGATTAACCTAAGGTCAATCGGTCGAGAAATCTTATCTTATTTACCCATCACCAGTGCGTAGAAGAAGTTGATTACGCCTGCGATAGTATAGGTGAACATTGCGATGAAAGGCCAAGCGTTAGGAGTTTGCCACAGCATGTAAGCACCAATAGCAGCTGCTACAACGCAAGGAAGAGCAAACATCGGGTTGCCTTTACCTTTGAAGTCAGGATACTTCACTTCGCTGTACATAATTACTGCTACACCAAAGGTCAACGCCGCCACGTACCAAGCATCAGCTTGATAACCGCTAAGTACATAAGTTGCCAAGCAGCAAGCACCTGCAGGAATGGGCATACCTTGGAAATAACCTTTTACATCATCTACGTTGCAGTTAAAGCGTGCCAAACGCAGAGCACCACCAATGGTGAAGAAAGAAGAAATTACCATACCGGTCATACCAAGTTCGGTCATACCGTATTGGTAAATCATAATTGCAGGAGCAACACCAAAGGAAGCAAGGTCGCACAAGGAATCCATTTCGATACCGAAGCGTCCCCCTGCTACACCCAAAAAGCGTGCAGCACGACCGTCCAAGGAATCGGCAATCATTGCCAATACGATGAACAGCGCAGCGTGGAAAAAGTCTTTTTCAATGGACATAAAGATGGACAAAACGCCTAATACAAGGCTCAGAGAACTGATGCTGTTAGGAACCAGTCTACGAAGCTTATAATTCATTAGTCTTTAATCCTCCCAACGATGGTAACACCACCGGTAACCTTTTGATATTTTTTAACGCAGATTTCTACGTTCTTGGGAACAACAAGTTCAGTACTGGAACCGAATTTAATCATACCGTAACATTCACCTTGTTGAACAGTATTACCCAAGGTTACCCAAGATACAATACGACGTGCCAAAAGACCGGCAACTTGGCTTACCATAATACGGATACGACCGTTATCCAAGCCAATGGCATGACGTTCATTTTCAAAGGAAGCAGATTTTTTATATGCAGGTACAAATTGACCGCAAGCATAACGTTGATATTTAATCTCGCCATCAATAGGACTGCGGTTAACGTGTACGTCAAATACGGAAAGGAAAATAGTTACTTTAGTAGCAGGTTCGTTAAGATATTCTTCATCAAAAATATCTTCGATTGCCATTACAGTACCGTGAGCAGGAGAATACAAAACATTAGGATCCTTCGGAGGCATAGAAGTAGGATTGCGGAAGAACCACAGGAAGAATAATGCCAATACACCGGGGATTACTGCCCAAATCGGACCAAATACAAAATATGTAATAAGCGCAACTACCAACGCGCCAAAGATTGCAGGATAACCGTCCTTCACAATAGTCATAAGTGAAGCCTCTCTTTCAATGGTAAAAATTATGAGATGGAATCTCTATTCCATCTCATAATTATAATATAGTATTATCTTTTTGTCTATTTATACTTACCTTTTACGGATAAGTTAAGCCTTTTTACCATTAAAGATAACTTTTAATACGAATTTAGGCAGTGCCATCATTCGCATAAAACGGCTAGGTTGTTTGTATAAACGGAACAACCATTCCAGGGAAGCATCTTGCATCCATTTAGGAGCACGTTCCATTTTACCGGCGAAAACGTCAAAGCTGCCACCAATGCCCATTAAAACTTTAGGCTTCAATTGATCACGATAACGCACAAGCCATTTTTCTTGCTTAGGCGCACCCAATGCAGCAAAGAGCATATCTGCTCCGGAAGCGTTAATCTCGTCAATGATTGCTCGGCTTTCTTCTTCTTGGAAGTAACCATTACGACAACCAACAACTTGTACTCCGGGATAAAGCTCTTCGGATTTTGCTTTAGCAGCTTCCGCAATACCGGGAGAACCACCAAAGAAGTAAGCCTTATAGCCTTTTACCGCAGCTTCCTTCAAAAGGTTGCAGTACAGGTCAAAGCCTGCTACCCTCTCCGGAACTTTATAGCCTAAATGTCTGCCAGCCCAAACAGCGCCTGCACCGTCAGCTAAAACCAGCTGAGCATCTTGAGAGACAATTTTCTTATATTCAGCATCCTGCTGACACATCATGATTATTTCAGCGTTAGCAGTAACAACAAATGCTTGCTCACCGTTAGCGATACTTTCTTCCAATGCAGAAACTGCTTCCTGCATTGTCAAAGGATGCACAGGGACATCCAGTATTTTTACCGGCTCTTTAATTTGCATTCTTAACCTCTTAATTGCAAAGCTTAGTTAATATAAACGTTCAGTAAATCGCTTTGCTTATCAACACACAAATATTTATATACAGGTCTACCAACAGAGCCTCTGTGCAAATCAAGCTTTAACAAACGTACAGATTTCAGGAATTCCAAATACTTACGAATGGAAACGCGAGAAATGCCAACTTTTGCAGAAACTTCTTCAGTTGTAAACATACCATCAAAAGTAAGGATACATTTCCAAACTACGGACAAAGTATTTTTATCCAAGCCTTTGGGAAGAGTTACTACAGGCTCTTTTTCATTACGAATAATGGTTTTATCTAATTCAGATTGTTCAATGATGTCTTGGTCTTCAACAATGTGATAACGTTTCAAATAATTATTGAGAGCCAAGTTAAAACGCTCAAATTCAAAAGGTTTGATAATGTAGTCAACAGCACCTAAACGCAAAGCTTGTTTAATCTTATCTTTATCATTTGCAGCAGATACGATGATTACATCCACGTCAAAACCATTTTCACGAATTTTAGCAAGTAATTGCAAACCATCCATGGAAGGCATAAACACGTCAAGAATTAAAAGATCATAGCTTCTGCTTTGCAATAATCTTAACGCTTCATCACCATTACGACACATATCACACAATTCAAAACCTTTAATTTGTGCTAAATAATGTTCATGGAGCTGGGCTACCATCGGATCGTCTTCTACAACTAACACGTTAATCATTTATTTCACCATCCCTTTTTATAGGTAATCTTACAGTAAAGGTAGTACCTTCATCAGTAGATTCAATATCGATTGTACCTTGAAGGTTTTCTACACATTGTTTAACAAGGTACAAGCCGTAGCCATGACCTTTACCTTTACTGGAAACACCACGTTCGTAAAGATTGTTAATAATTTTATTGTTAATACCAGGACCGGAGTCTTCAACAGTAATAACAATTTCCTTATCAAAATCTAAAATGGATAAACTTACAATGCGTTCGCCTTCATAGTTTGCCAAAGCGTCGAAAGCATTTTCAACGATGTTACCTACAATCAATACCAAGTCGTGAACAGAAGGAACTTCCAAATCATTGTGAATTTCACTTTCTTCAGACAAAGAGAAGTCAATGTCAAGCTCGCGGCTACGACTAATCTTACCCAGGACGAAACCAGCCAAGGTAATATCACGCAGACGAGTTACAACATAGCTAACCTCAGATTGACGGTTATAAGCAACTTCTTTAGTAAATTCTTTCAGCTCATCATAAGCTTCCATATCTATAAGACCCATGATTACATGCATTTTATTCATAAATTCATGGGTTTGTGCCCTTAAAGCGGTGGAATAATTTTTAAAACCTGTTAATTGGTTTGCCAATTCTTCTACAACAGATTTCTTACGGAAGGTAAATACAGCACCGATGATACGTTCATCAAGCTTCAAAGGTACGGATGTAATGATGAACAAGGTATCACCAATTTTTACACCAGCGTTAGTGATGATTTTACCTTGATGCAGAACTCTTTCGAATTCTACGTTTTTCATTGCATCTTTAATGTGTTTACCAACCAATTCGTCAGTGCCAAGAACCTTAGCATCCTTAAGCAAAGTCTCTGCTTCGATGTTTACAAGGGTAATGATACCTTTCTCATCAATGGTAATTACACCTTCACGAACAGAGTCAAGAATGATGTTACGTTCTTGAAGCATTGCAGCAATTGCTTCAGGTTCCAAGCCAAACAAAATATCTTTAACTTTACGCGCCAGATAAATAGCACCAAAGATACCTGCAGCCAGACCAAAAGCAGTCATTGCCAAAAGGAAGATAATAGTGTCAATCGCAGAGTTCTTTAATACGTCATCAGAATAACCTGTAACAACATACCCTACTACAGTATTATTATCATCCCTAACATAACCAAACGCTCTGTTTGGAATGTTATAGTTTTCTTTCCAGCTAATTTTAGACTGGGTAGAATACTTTTGAACAAGCTCTAAGGAGTGACGTTTAAAATTCTCCAGCTTGCCAGGGTTATAGAATACACGCAAATTAAAATCTTTGTCGTAAACTGCTACACCCGCTTCGTCAGAGTTATCAACTTCGTTTACATACTCTGCCATCATAGGGTCGTTGATGCCATTTTTATAGGTAAGACCATCAATAATCTCATCAGAATGACAAAGAATGTTGTTGATACTTACTGCGTTAATTGCAACACGGTCATAAATAACTTGTGCTACACGTTGAGTTGTAAACAAAGATGAAGGTAACAACGCAACGAATACCACCAAGGTAATCAAGATACCTATTTTTTGAGACAAAGAGAAGAAGGACTTACGAATATTTCTATATCTATTTGTATTTCTAATTTGTGATTCTTTATGTATTTCTTCAGATTTTTTCAACATCGGCGGGTACCGTCAAGAATTGGATACCGGGGTTACGATCCAGAATCCAGTTCAAGGACCATTCATTATTAACCAAGATAACAGGACGTTCTTTAGTATCATAAACAAGCATACCATTATCTAAGCCTTTGATGTTTTCAATAAGCTTTTTATCTTCAGCATATACCCAACGCGCAACGGAATACGGCAATTGGTTCATCAAAAGTTGAGCACTGTATTCGTTGTTCAAACGGTATTCAAGTACTTCCAATTGGAGCACGCCTACTACGCCAACAATGTAGCTTTCAAGACCTACGCCTTTTTGTTCAAATACTTGGATAGCACCTTCTTGAGCCAATTGAATGATGCCTTTTTCAAATTGCTTACGTTTCATGGAATCTTTAGGTTGTACGCGAGCGAAGATTTCCGGCGGGAATACGGGGAAGTCTTCAAATTGCAATTTCAATTTGTTATCGCTCAAAGAGTCGCCAATACCAAAGATACCAGGGTCAAATACACCGATGATGTCACCGGGATATGCTTTTTCAACAATGGTTCTTTCTTGCGCAAGGAATTGTTGCGGTTGTGCAAGTTTAATAATTTTATTAGATTGTTTGTGATAAACGCTCATGCCCTTATCAAATACACCGGAACAGATACGCATAAAGGAAATTCTGTCACGATGAGCAGGGTTCATGTTAGCTTGAATTTTAAAAACAAAAGCAGAGAATGCTTCATTCTCCGGTGAAACCATTGTACCATCTTGAAGTGCACGAGGTTGTGGTTTGGGTGACATTTCCAAGAATTTTTCCAAGAAGGCTTGAACACCAAAGTTGGTCATTGCAGAACCGAAGAACATAGGAGTCAATTCGCCATTCTTAACTTTTTCCATATCAAATTCATCGCCTGCCATATCGAGCAGTTCGATGTCATTGCACAGATTTTCATAAAGTTCTGCACCGAGCATTTCTTGAATTTGCGGGTCATCCAAAGAACCGGTGGTGGATTTCAATTTTTTAGAACCGTGGCTACCGTCTTCTTCGAACAACTCAATGCTGTTTTCCAAACGGTTATACACGCCTTTATAGTTACCATCGATACCGATAGGCCAGTTAATGGGATACGCACGGATGTGCAATACTTTTTCCAACTCGTCCATCAAATCGAAGGGGTTACGGCCGTAACGGTCCAATTTGTTTACGAAGGTAAAGATGGGCAGTTTACGACGATGGCAAACCCAGAACAATTTTTTAGTTTGAGGTTCTACACCTTTTGCAGCGTCAATAAGCATTACTGCGCTGTCTGCTGCCATCAAGGTACGATAAGTATCTTCAGAGAAGTCTTGGTGACCAGGGGTATCGAGAATGTTTACGCGATAACCGTCATAATCAAATTGTAAAACAGAAGAAGTAACGGAAATACCACGTTGTTTTTCGATTTCCATCCAGTCAGAAACAGCATGTTTATTGCTTTTTCTAGCTTTAACGGAGCCTGCCAAATGGATAGCTCCACCGTATAACAAAAGTTTTTCAGTTAAGGTAGTTTTACCTGCGTCAGGGTGAGAGATAATCGCAAAGGTGCGGCGCTTCTCAATTTTTTCCAATAATTCGCTCATGAGTTCCCCTCTCTTAATCCATCATATTTTGTGCTTCATATAATCTATAAGCGTCAATAATTTGTTCTTTTACATATTCAGGAATAGGACGTTCAGTTTCCAACTCGCCTTTCATATTGAAACGGAAAGCAAGATTTTCAAAACGTTCACCTGCATAAGTTTCACAAGTTACGGTTGTACGCATGAATTCATCGTTGAAGATGCAGTCTTTCAGCATTTGAGCCTTACGTTCAGTATCCCAAGCTTGATAAATTTCATACAGTTTCTTTTGCGCTTCCACAGGAATATCTTCACCGGTAACTACGGTTTCAGTTTCGTCAATGGGAGTGCAGTCCATATTGCGGTACACGGTACCGTCTTCCAATTCGATGGTAACGGTAAGAACGTAGTCCTCTTCAAAATAAACAGCGTCTTTTACTTTCCATTTGTTACGCCATTCTTCGATGCAAACAGGACAAATGAATTTGGTATCTCGAATATTAGTGCTCATGTAATTGTCGCGGTAGTAAAGCTCACCTTCCGGCAAGAAATTATTACCACATTCACTGCAAACAAGCTGCAAGGTACGAATCATTACTGTTACCTCCAAAATAGTTATAGACATAATAAAAAAGCCTTTACGGTGGAACCGTAAAGGCAAGCGATCCGAAAATGGTCGGAGCGGCGGGATTCGAACCCACGACCTCTTCCACCCCAAGGAAGCGCTCTACCAAGCTGAGCCACGCCCCGAATCACAAAAACTATTATACAGATTATGTATATAGTTGTCAACGGTTTTTTCGAAATATTTTAGATTTCTTTTACACCGTCCAAATCAAGATCAAGAATATGATAAGCACAAGGCTCATTGTTTTTTAAGAAAGCGTCCTGCATTGCGCGAGCAATCTTTTCGTGGTCTGCATTCATGTCTGCGTACGCCATAACAGTAGAGCCTGCACCGCTGATAATAGCGTTGTAAGCACCTGCTTCTTTAGCAGCAGCAAACACATCTTCCAAACCGGGAATAAGATGTGCACGATAAGGTTGATGCAATTTATCTTCCAAACCTGCGGACAAGTATTGATATTCACCACTCAAAAGCGCACCTACTAAAAGGGAAGCTCTAGAAGTATTGAACACAGCATCGTGATGAGGAACTTCTTTAGGAATTGCTTGACGAGCAAGCACTGTGGGCAAGCGACGTTCAGGAACAACTGCGATGAATTTTAAAGGCTTAGCAGGTTCTACACGCAAGGAGTGTGCTTTCAAACCATCCATATAGCTAATGGTAAAGCCACCTAAAAGTGCAGGAGCTACGTTATCAGGATGACCTTCGATTTCTGTAGCAAAGCCAAGGAGTTCATCGTCGTTGAATCTATTACCACTCAAAATATTACCTGCGTAGATACCAGCCACGATGGCACTGGAGCTACTGCCTAAACCACGGGACATAGGAATTCTATTGTGCATGGTAATTTTCAAACCGATGCGTTCCCTATCGGTCACTTCATTCCAAACACGGAAGAAGCTTGCAAAAGCAAGATTGCGACCACAGGGTTTCAAATATTCTGCCCCCTCGCCCGTAACTTCCAATTGGAAGCCACGGGTAGGAGTAATTTCATAAGTTACTTCATTATATAAGGTGCATGCTAAACCTAAAGTGTCAAAACCGGAACCACAGTTAGCGGAAGTAGCAGGAACACGGATACTAACTTTGTTCATAACTAATCACCAATTATTTCAATTCATTATCTTCAACGCGGATAATGCTGCAAACTTCTTTAACAACAGGCAATACTTTCAAAATTTGCAAAGCCATTTGCAAGTTGTATTCGGAAACGGTATGGGTAATGAATACCAATTCAGCACTACCATTAGCAGCACGACTTTGTACTACGCTGTGCAAGCTAACACTTTGCGCACCGAAAGCTGCAGCGATGGCAGCCAATGCACCGGGTTGGTCATTAACTTCCATACGAATGTAGCAAGGAGCACACATATTTTCAATGGAGCACATGTGCTTTTCTTCGAAGCAAGTGCAGTTAACACGATTGCCTTCATTATGAATAAGGTTACGAGCTGCATCGATGATGTCGCCGCAAACTGCGCTGGCAGTAGGATATCTACCTGCACCACGCCCCATGAACATTGCTTCGCCCAATGCATCACCGGTTACGAAGATTGCATTGAATACGTCGTTAACGCTTGCCAAAGGATGAGCTTTCGGAAGCATGGTAGGACGAACGCAAATGCTGATACCGTTTTCAGGATCATTTTTAGCAATAGCCAAAAGTTTGATTACATAACCAAGTTTTTCAGCATATTCAATATCTTGGATACCAATATTTTGGATACCTTCGATTTGTACATCATCCAAGGATACGCGAGTATTGAAAGCAATGGAAGCCAAGATTACAGCTTTACGAGCTGCGTCCAAACCGCCAACGTCAGCAGTGGGATCGGATTCTGCGTAACCCATTGCTTGTGCTTCTTTCAAAACTTCGTCATAATCCATATGCTCTTGAGACATTTTGGTAAGCATATAGTTGGTAGTACCATTTACGATACCCATTACAGAAGTGAATTTGTTTGCAGCCAAAGAAGTCTTCATAGTTTGCAGAATGGGAATACCACCTGCAACACTAGCTTCAAACATAAAGTCGCGTTTAGCAGCTTCTGCCAAAGGGAAAAGTTCTGCGCCGTATTTTGCCAAAACGTCTTTGTTAGCAGTTACAACACTTTTACCATTTTCAAAAGCTTTTGCGATAAATTCTTTAGCAGGGTGTTCCCTACCAAGCAGTTCTACTACGATGTCAATTTCAGGGTCTTCCAAAATATCATCAGCATTGGCTGTGTAGAAGTAACCATCGCCATAAGTAGCTGCCAAACTAGCTGCTTCACGACCGAAAACTTTTGTAATTCTAATAGGCATGCCAACCTTTTTTTCAATATCTGCAGCGTTTCTTTCCAAAACGTGAATAACGCCGCCGCCAACAGTGCCGGCACCCAATAAGCCAACATTGATAAACTCTTTCATGAGGACCCCTCCAGTAAAATATATTAATAGATTAAACTTGACCTAAAACTTCTAAGCGTTTTACGCCTTCAATCATGCGAAGCTTATCTAAGAGAGCTTCCAAATCGATGGTCAAGTTTTTAGTTTCGATGGAAATAGTGGTATTCGCTACACCTTGCAGAGGAATACCTTGGTTAATGGTCATAATGCTACCACCGTCATCAGCAACGATGTTCAAAACTTTGGAAAGAACACCGGATTTATGTTCCAGCAACAAAGACAGGGTAATAATTTTTTCTCTACTTGCTTCATAGAACGGGAAAACATAGTCTTTATATTTATAATAAGCGCTGCGACTTAAACCCATTTTTTCAACTGCTTCATTAATGGTTTTAATTTCGCCTCTCTTCAAAATTTCTTTAACCTTGATTGTTTTTTTAATTGCTTCGGGAAGAATTTCTTCACGAACCAGATAAAAAGTATTTTTTTCAGACATAATGTTTCCTCCTTGAAAAATTTTGTAGTAAATTTTTACTACGGCTATTATAGCACCGTTCTTTTGAAATGTACATATATATTTTACAAGAGCACAATAAAAATATTTTGTCAAGAGTGTTCACTGAATAAAAACACAAAAAAAAGACAAGCACTTCATTTTGAAATGCTTGTCTTTAAAATTATTTTTTCAAGTCTTCAGCTTTACCTTGCTTAATTTTGCTTTCAGTACCATTCAAAAGGCGTTTAATGTTTTCAATGTGACGAATCACAATGAAGAAAGTACACATTGCAGAAAGGCAAAGATAAGATACGGGGTATTCAAAATACCATGCAAAGACAGGAGTGCAAATTGCTGCAATGATAGAGCCCAAAGAAACATATCTGGTAATCAAAACAGTTACCAGCCACACACCAAAGCTAAAAATGCAAGCTTGGGGCATCAAGTACAAAAGCAAGCCCAAACCGGTTGCTACACCCTTGCCGCCTTTAAGCCCTAAGAACAAGGAATAGCTATGACCCAAAACTGCGCCTAAAGCAGTTACTACGTTAAGCATATGGTTGTGGAACATATAGTTCATCAATGCAACAGCCAAGATGCCTTTAAGCATATCCGTAGTCATAACGAGTGCAGCAGTTTTACCGCCAACGGTACGGAACACATTGGTAGTACCAATGTTCTTGCTGCCGTATTCACGAATATCAATGCCATGTAAGGCTTGTACAATCCACAAGCCGCAAGGAATGGAACCAAACAAATGACCTACTGCATAGCAGAGGAGAAAATGCATGACTCCTACTTCATTACCTAACATCATCTATCTCCAATCTTATTCATCTTCATTTTTACCGCGGATAATCATTTTGATGGGAGTACCTTCAAAGCCGAAAGCTTCACGCAGTTTGTTTTCCAAATAACGTTGGTAAGAGAAGTGCATGATTTCCGGATCGTTAACGAAAATAACGAATGTGGGCGGTTTAATTTTAACTTGAGTAGCATACAAAATTTTAAGACGTTTGCCGTGTTCAGTGGGAGTGGGATTGATTGCCACAGCATCTTCAATAACTTGGTTGAGTACGCTAGTAGAGATACGCATTGCATTTTGTTCTGCAGCGTAAGCAATAACTTCCGGCAAACGGTGAATACGTTGTTTGGTCATTGCAGAAACATATACTACAGGAGCATATTGCAAGAACACCAATTCTTTACGCAACATTTCGGTATAGCGCAAAGTGGAAGTGTTGTCTTTTTCGTACAAGTCCCATTTATTTACAACAAGGATAACGCCTTTACCTGCTTCGTGAGCATAACCAACAATCTTTTTATCTTGTTCAGTTACGCCTTCAACTGCGTCAAATACCATCAGAACAACGTCGCAACGATCTACTGCACGCAAAGAACGCATAATGCTGTATTTTTCGATAGGTTCATCAATTTTAGATTTACGGCGCATACCTGCAGTATCGATGAACAAGTAGCGTTGACCATCTCTGGTAACGGGAGTATCGATAGCGTCACGGGTAGTACCTGCTACGTTACTAACGATGGAACGTTCTTCACCAACAAGCGCATTGAAGATAGAAGATTTACCAACGTTAGGACGACCAATCAAAGCAACTTTGATTTCGTCTTCGTCTTCAGGTTCACCAAAGGTGTTTTTATCGCCAAATTTAGCAACAATTGCATCCAGCAAATCGCCCAAACCTAAATGGTTAGCTGCGGATACCGGATACGGTTCACCGATACCAAGGTTATAGAACTCATAAACGTTCATTTCTTGTTTCGGGGAATCCGCTTTGTTAATTGCCAATACGATGGGCTTTTTAGATTGACGCAAAATTTTAGCAACATCTGCGTCTTCAGTACTAATACCTGCACGAGCATCGCACACGAACAGAATTACGTCTGCTTCGCGGATTGCGATTTGAGCTTGTTGACGAATGGACACAGCAATAGCATCAGCATTCATGATTTCAATACCACCGGTATCAACCATCATGAATTCATGGTCAAGCCATTCAGCGGTTGCATATAATCTATCGCGAGTTACACCAGGAGTATCTTCAACGATGGAAATTCTGCTATTTGCAAAAATATTAAATAATGTAGATTTACCTACATTAGGTCTGCCAACGATGGCAACTATCGGTTTAGCCATACTACTCTCTCCTTACTTTTAGTGGTCAATACCATTACGAGAAGTTACGCTCTTAGAAAAATAGTGCTTAACTTCTTTCATATCGGTCACTAAATCTGCTATATTCATAATTTCCAGCGGAGCACCACGCCCCGTCATAATAATTTCTACATCATTTTTATGTTGTGCTAAAAATTCTACAACTTCTTCAGTAGGCAACATCTTAGTAGCTAAAACAATGTTCAGCTCATCTAAGATGAAGATATCTGCCTCGCGAGCAGCAATAGCTTGCTTCGCCTGCTCCCAACCGTCTCGAACCATTTGCAAATCAATAGGGTCAGGATCGTAGAAGTTTACGAATTCATCGCGGCCAACTTGTTTCAGCACAAAACCGGGCAACAAGCTTGCGGCACGTGCTTCACCATAATTGGGGTCATCCTTCAAAAAAGAGAACATGGTAGTTTTCAGGTCATAACCTGCACCGCGAAAGGCAACGCCTAAAGCAGCAGTGGTCTTCCCCTTACCTGTTCCGGTATAAACTTGCAGCATAATCAGCCCTCCTTCGGAACTGTCAACAAATGCAACAAATCTTTCGCGCCAACGGCAACTTCAACAGTACCTTGGTGCTTAGCTTTAAATTCATCAAAGGACATATCGTCAAGGAACAAGTTATCCTTGTTTAATACAACGGCAGGCAAAATAACGCGCGCATCTTCAGGTACAGCGTTCAAAATATCGCCGCCAACCAAAAGACCGGTAACATTTACTTTACCACCGAAGAATTCATTTTTAACTGCAACTAATTGATGAGCTGCATTATATTTTTCATTGAAAGCATCCAAAACGGGCTTCAATACTTTATAAGCGCTTTCGCCTACAGGAATAACTGCAGGACGAGCAGCTTGTGCTTGGCTCAAAACTTTCAAGGTTGCTTCCCATTCAATTAAGAAGCTACTGGTCAAACCAATACCATTTTCAAGTTGCGGGAAACCATCGTACCAGCTTTCAGGAGGAAGTTCTTTTTCTGCAAGCAGATAGAATTCATCGCCCAAATATACGAAGCTTTTACCGGTTTCCTTACGGCAACGTTCTTGCCAAGGAGTAACCATATCCACGATGGCAGCAGCTTCCTCTTTAGTAAAGGTACGCAAAGGATGCAAGTGTTCGCGATTCTTGGTCAAGCCAACAGGCACAATTGCCATAGTCAACACGCCGGGATGAAGAGCATACAAATCCTCAAAGGACTTAGCCAAAACTTCACCGTCGTTGTAAGTAGGACAGCAAACAATTTGAGTATGTACTTGGATGCCTGCATCAAGCAAGCGTTGTAATTTATCCATCAATTCACCGGCAAAACGGTTATTCATCATTTTGCAACGAACTTCCGGAGTAGTTGCATGTACGGAAACGTACAAAGGTGACATATGAGTATTGATGATTCTTTGGAAATCTTCTTCCTTCATATTAGTAAGGGTAATGAAGTTACCATACAAGAAGGAAAGTCTGTAATCATCATCACGCACATAAAGACCGGGGCGCATTCCCGGAATCATTTGGTCAACAAAGCAAAAGATGCAATTGTTGTAGCAGGTACTTACTTTATCAAAAACAGCAGACTCGAACTCAATTCCCAAGTCCTCGTCGGGATGCTTGGCAATGGTTACAAGGCGTTTTTCACCTGCAGCATTTTCAATTTCCAGCTCTACTTCATAATCAGAAGCGTAGAAGCTGAGTTCAATGATATCTTTAACTTGGGCACCACAAACACTAAGCAGCTTTTCGCCCGGTTTAATGCCTGCGTTTTCAGCTAAACTATGTTTGCGTACACCGCTAATATTGCCTAACATTACTGTCTCCTCTTAAATGAACATTATAAATCAGTTAATTATATCACACCAAATAAGAAATCGGCAAGCAAGGCTTACCGATTCCAAAATTTACAGTATTAAATTAAACCTTTTTCCTGCAGCATTTTACGATGTTCTTCTTTCGTAAGCATGCCTTGCTGTTTGCCTGTAATAAGGTAAGAAGCTATCTGATGCGTTCTACCTTCACGAATTAAACTGCGCAGTGCGGGCGTAGCAATGAGCACTTCAAAGTTCGCGACTCTTCCCTTTCCTCCAACTTTAGGAAGAAGCTCCTGGCACACGATGGCTTGCAGTACTTCCGCCAGTTGACTGCGAATAAGCTGCCTACCTTCGTCGAAGCTGTCTAAAATTCTATTGACCGCTCCCGTACTGTCATTGGTGTGTAGCGTTGCAAATACTAAGTGCCCGGTTTCGGCGGCAGTAAGTGCGGCGGCGATGGTTTCCTTATCTCGCAGCTCTCCTACTAAAATTACATCCGGGTCTTGGCGTAAAACGCTACGCAATCCTATTGCAAAAGAAGCAGTGTCCCTACCTACTTCCCTTTGGTGAATTAAGGACTTTTTACTAACATATCTATATTCTATTGGGTCTTCTAAAGTGACGATATGTAATTTACGCTCGCGGTTTATTTTTTCAATGAGCGCTGCCAATGTAGTACTCTTACCTGAACCTGTAGAACCGCACACTAAAACGAGACCTTGTTTTAAATTTGCCAAGGCTTGTACCGTTTCTGGAAGG
>CALCHC010000096.1 GCA_937901335.1 uncultured Phascolarctobacterium sp.
ACAACAATAATCGTGGATATAATCATGATAATTCCCACAACAGAAATTAACATTGAAGTAGATTTAAATAAGCTTAGTCTTGATTTCCTCATGATACCATCAAATTAAATTTTAATTGAGTAATAATTTTATTTATAAATTTTAGTATATAATATTTAATTAAAGAGGTGTGGAAAATGAAGATAAATGAAAATTTCAGCATACAGGTTTTAAATGGACACACGGTTATTATCGACAGCCAAAGCGGTAAGACTTGCGGCGAGGTCGATTTTAACGAAATTAAAATGTTTTTGTGGGAGCTTTCGAAAAGTCGCGAAATAACAAAAGCCGAAATGCTTAGTGAGGTTTTAAAGAAATTCGAAATTTCCACAGTTTTAGCTCTTGGCGAAATTGATACTTTTATTAGAAAATTAAAGGAATATGGTATTGACAAGTAATGAGTAAAAATAGTAATAAAGCGTTTTTTAGGTGGATATACGGCCGCAGCAAACGGTTTATTCCGTCGGTTTTGGTAATATCGCTTTTAGCGGCTTTAATTTCAGTTTTGTTTGTGGGACTAGCGCTTGTTTCTAAAACTGTTTTGGAAAAAGGTTTGGATGCTGGTACTGCTTTTGAAATCTTGTCCATTGATATTGCGGACGTAGATGTAGGCCGTAACATTGGCGCTGCTCTTATGACTGACCAAGCAGAAGCTGACAAACGCATTGCTCAAGCGCGTGCGGAAGAACGCCGTGCTATGGCAGTTGCTAAAGAACAAGAAATGAAAGCTTATACTCAAGAAATGCAAGCGAAAGTTGTGGAAGCACAGGCAAAAGTTCCTGCTGCTTTGGCAGATGCTTTGGAAAATGGTCGCTTGGGCGTAATGGATTACTATCGTATGAACAATATTAATGCTGATACTGAAATGCGCAAAACCATCGCAGAAGTAAGTCCTCTCACCGAAAAGGAAGTAGACGGTAAATAGGAGGCAGCAATGTTCTTTTATGTTAGTGAAAATAGTAACGGTTTCTTTTGGATACTGTTCGCTTTCATTCTGCTGAATTTTTTGCTGACAATTTTCATGGGTAGCAAGCGTCGAACTCCAGGTCCTATTCCTATGCCGGAAGAACCTGAAGACTACGACTATTCTACCAATGAAAAATCTGACAGGGATTTGGCAGAAGAATTTGAGCGTGTCCTTGGAAAGAAACGCAATAAAGTACATACTGATAACTGCGAGATTGTTCATGATAAAGGCAAGCTTTATACTGAGCCTGCTTTTATGTCAGAAGAACCTGTAAGCAGTGGTAAACCTCTTACTGTGGTTGAGGCTACTCCTAAAAAGAAACTTGCCCATCCTAAATTAGTGCAAGGTTTGATTATGGAGCAAATTTTATCCAAGCCTCGCAGTTTAAAGCCTTATGGTGATGAATTTTAAAGATAATCTACTATAAATTTAGAAAAGATTAGAGGGAATATTTTGTCCTGGAAAATTAAAGACGATTTAAAACAGAAAATTGCTGATGAATGGGGTGTAGAGGTTTACCAACCTGGTTTGCGCCATCCCGTAGCTTTCGTTTACCCTAACGTTTACCACCTTGGCATGTCTAATCTTGGTATGCACATTCTCTACCAAATGATTAATGCTCGTGGCGATAGCGCTTGTGAACGTTTCTTTTTGCCGGAAAACAATCTGATTAAAGAGCACCAAAAAACTAAGACTGCTCTTTTAAGCGTGGAAACACAACGTCAGCTTTCGGACTTTAGCGTTATTTTCGTAATGCTGTCCTTTGAAATGGACTACGACAATTTGTTGACCGTACTTGAACTTGGCAACATCAAGCTGCGTGCTGAAATGCGTAATGAAAAAGAACCGCTTGTTATCATTGGCGGTCCTTGTGCTACTTTTAATCCGGAGCCTTTGGCTGCAGTGGCGGATGCTTTTGTCATTGGTGAAGGTGAAGAAACAGTCCAAAAGATTTTAGATACTATTTATACCAATAATACTAAGGAAGAAAAGCTTTTGAACTTGGCGAATCTTCCCGGTGTGTATGTGCCTAAATACTACACTCCTGAGTATGATGAAGACGATGAATTTGTAGGTATGACTCACGATGAGCGTGTGCCTGCAAAAATTGAGCGTCAATGGGTAAAAGATATTGATGCATATCCTCATACCTCTGCTATCGTAACAAGCGGTACTGAATTTGAAGATATGTATATTGTTGAAGTTGCTCGTGGTTGTGGTCGTCATTGTCGTTTCTGTATGGCAGGCTACTGCTTTAGAAAGCCTCGTCCTCGTGCGTTAGAAAATATCTTGGCGGATATTGCTAAACGTCCCGAACGTACCAAGAAGGTTGGTTTGATGGGGGCTGCTGTGTCTGATCATCCGCAGATTAAAGAGCTTACTGCAGAACTTGTACGCCAAGGAGTAAGTTTTTCTGTAGCGTCCTTACGTGCAGATACTTTGGATGAGCAAATGACCAACGCTTTGGCTGCCAGTGGACAACGTACAATGACCGTAGCTCCTGAAGCAGGTAGTACTCGTATGCGTGAAAGCATTAACAAGGGTATTACGGAAGAGCACGTTTACAATGCTATGGAACTGGCTGCTGCTGCCGGAATGAAAAATATTAAACTTTATTATATGATTGGTTTGCCTGGCGAAGAAGACGTTGACATTGAAGAAATGTTGGCAATGATTAAACGCATCCGTACAAAAATGGATGAAGCGGGCAATAAGGGTGAATTGGTAATTTCTGTAAATGGTTTTGTTCCGAAACCTTTTACTCCTTATCAATGGGCGCCTTTGTGTAATCCTAGCACTTTGAAACGTCGTTTTAAAATGCTCAACGATGGCTTGAAAAAAGAGAAACGCATTAAGCTGATTACAGAATCCTTGAAAGAATCTGTAGTGCAGGCTGTGCTTGCCCGTGGTGACAGACAAATTGGTGAGGCACTTTTGGAAGCACATATTAGTGGCGACCCTCTGAAGTACGTTTTAAAACAACGTGGTGTAAATATTGAAGACTACGCTTGCCGTGAACTGGAAGTAGGGCAACCGCTTCCTTGGAACCATCTCGATATGGGATTCACAGAGCAGTATCTCGCTTCTGAACTGGCAAAGAGTGTAGATGGGAAGTTTACTCCGATGTGTTTTGATAATTGTAAGCGTTGTGGGGTTTGTAAGTGAATCATTAATAGTTTTTCTAACGCAAGTTATTATTTTCTGCAACATGGAAAAATTAACGCTCCTTTTAGTTGAAAACATAGACAGTCGCAAAACTCGCTGCGCTCAGACAGTTGCTCCTTACCTATGTTTTCACTTATCGTCGCTATTTTTCCAAATCGTTGCTTGAAAATTAATAACTTGCGTTTCGTAGGTTAATACAGATTAAAATAGTTAATATGATTTAGTACAGATTATATAGGTTTATATATGAAGAATTTTGTGATTTACGATAATAACAATATATCTTATGGATACTTCCCCGCGTTGGTGGAGGCGGGGTTCGTTAATGCGTGCAGTTGTCGGAAGAATGGGGAGAGCGATATAGTCGCTGGGACTCTGAATTTGGCATTACACGTTGGTGATGATGTGGAGAAGGTTTTGCGTAATCGTAAGGCTTTTGCAGAAGCGATTGGTGTAGATGCAAGTCGCTTTACTACTTGTCAGCAGGTGCACGGCAGTAAGATTGTGCGCGTGACTAAAGAGCTTATTGGTAGCGGTGCGAAAGATTTTTCTAACACCATTGCAGATACTGATGCGCTGATTACCAATATCACTGACGTACCTTTGCTCTTATTTTACGCAGACTGCGTACCAGT
>CALCHC010000097.1 GCA_937901335.1 uncultured Phascolarctobacterium sp.
GTGTAACTGAAGAGCTTATTGGTAGTGGAGCGAAAGATTTTTCTAACACCATTGCAGATACTGATGCGCTGATTACCAATATCCCTGACGTACCTTTGCTCTTATTTTACGCAGACTGCGTACCAGTACTCTTAGCCGATGTGGAAACGGGAGCTGTGGGCTTGGCGCATGCAGGTTGGCGCGGAACGGTTGCTAACATTGGGGCTAAGACCTTGGCGGCGATGGTGGAAGCCTTTGGTACGAAACCGGAGAATGTTTTGGCTGCTATTGGTCCTTCCATTGGTGCTTGTTGCTACGAGGTAGATGACTTTGTGCGTGACCAAGCAAGTGGTTACGAAGAATTCTTTGCAGCCAAGGGTGGTGGCAAGTACCAGTTGGATTTGTGGGGGATGAATGTTAAACAACTTGTTGAAGCAGACGTGCCTCACGATAACATTAGCGTTGCAGGTGTTTGCACCAATGATAACGTAGACTTGTTTTGCTCTTATCGTGCGGAACAGGGTAAGACAGGACGTATGGGTGTGTGCCTGTGCGCTCGTAAAAGTGAATAAGTAAAATGAAACGGAGCTTTCAATTCTGAAAGCTCCGTTTTTGTATGTCTTGTTTTAAAATAAAAAACTGCCGGATATATGCTGAACTTCATATACCCGGCGCAGTTTTGCATTAGAGGTTAACTAATGCCCAAAGCAAATGTCTCGTTTGCTATTAAAATTAGAATACCCTGTATAAAAACTATTTGGTGTTGCGAAAACAACTAATGATATATGCATCCTGTTTATTTTATTTTCAAAAATGTTATAAATATTTAAATTAACTGTTTTGAGAAATGGTTGGCAAGTGTTGCTAAAATCACATTAAAAAAGTTTTGTAAGCGAGAAATAAATTGTTGCTTATGCAACAAAGTTACATAACGCTTACTTTAATTACAAAATATTTACAGAGGATTTTTTATGGGTAATAATGGACAAAGAAATAATAAATGTATGAAATATTGTTGTAGGTGAATTAAATGGATGTAAGAATGTCAGTACAAAATTTAATGGGGATACCCTTGTTTGATGGTTTGGACACTGAAGAAGTGGGTGACGTTTTAAGCAGGGTTAATGTTCTTGTTAAACGTTTTCGTAAGTCTGATTATATTTTGTTGGCAGGGGATAATGTAGAAAATCTGTGCATTGTTATTACCGGTACCGTACAAATGATTAAAGAAGATATTTGGGGTGATAAATCCATTATCGCTAATTTGGGTGCTGGTTCTATTTTTGCAGAAAGCTATTTAGGTCGTCGTCATGATCGCAGTATTGTAAGTTATTTTGCTGCCAGTGATAGTGAAGTGTTGATGCTTCCTTTTGGTAGACTTTTGGATAATCCTGCTAATAACAAAGCACATAATAAATTAATGTGCAACATCGTGGCAATCTTGGCTGATAATAATAGTAAGCTTATTGAGAAAACAGAAATTTTGTGTAAGAAAACCTTGCGTGGTAAAATTCTTGCCTACCTTGAACACGAAGCTAATGAAGCACATTCCAAAAAATTTGTGGTTCCATTTAGTCGTACAGATTTAGCAAATTACCTTGATGCTGATCGCAGTGCATTGACTCGTGAGCTGGCAAGAATGCGTGACGAAGGTATCGTTAATTTTGAAAAGAATACTTTTGAACTTTTAGAATAAGTTTATTACACTGGACCGTAGCGTGCTACGGTCTATTTTTATGCAGAAATTAGTGACGATAAAATGGCAAAACCAATGACGAAAAAGTGAAGAATGGCAGAGCTGTAGCAGACCGCTGAACAGTGAGTGAAACCTAAATAAAGTGTTGCGGCGGCAACGAATGGCGTTTTAAACAGTGATAGAATGTAGCCAGCAAAGAGATAGACTCATAAAAAGAAAAATTTATAGAGTTTAAATTGATGCGGTATTATGTAAGGGAGGTATCCTTATGTCACAAGCTGTAAAATGTTTAATTCTGTTGGCAATCGTAGCACTCTTCTTCATTACTGAACTTATTCCTTTAGCCATAACGGCAATGGGTGGCGCGGTTGCTTGTGGCCTGCTGGGGTTTATTCCTGCGAAGGCAGTGTTCTCCGGGCTTAGTGATTCTACCGTGGTTTTATTTGCTGGTATGTTTGTAGTTGGTGCTTCTATGTTTTACACCGGCTTAGCCCAAAAGATTGGCACTGCTGTTGTAAGATTTTGCGGCACTGGCGAAATGAGCTTAATGTTTGGCTTGATGTTGGTTGCAACCTTGCTTTCTTCTTGCTTATCTAATACAGGTACTTGCGCTTGCTTGTTGCCGGTAGCACTTGGTATCTGCGCAGCAGCTAAAATTCCTGCTTCTCGTCAATTGATGCCCTTGGCGTTTGCTTGCGGATGGGGTGGTGTAATTACAATGGTAGGTACTCCTCCGAACATCATCGCAACCGGTGCCTTGAAAGCAGCTGGCTTGCCTACTTTTAGTTTCTTCGAATTCGCATGGATTGGTATTCCGCTTTCCTTGGCAGGCATGCTTTATATGATGTTCATCGGTAAATACTTGCTTCCGAAAGTTGAACTTTCTGCTGACCAAGAAATCGCACAAGAAATTGAAGCAAAAACTACTTCTACCTCTAAACAAATGATTTCTGGTTTAATTCTTCTCTTGGTAGTAGTAACTATGGCGATTGGTATTCCTGGTATTACTTTGGAAATGGCAGCTGTTATCGGCGCAATCGTATGCGTACTTACTGGTTGCCTTACTGAAAAACAAGCATATGGTTCCATTGACTGGGTAACTATCTTCTTGTTTGCAGGCATGATGCCTATTGCAACTTCTATGGATAAAACCGGTGCTGGTGCATTGATTGCCGATTGGACTGTAGGTTTAATGGGTGGCACTCCTTCTCCGATGGTTGTAACAGCTGTTCTCTTCCTGCTCTCCTGCACTTTAACCCAATTTATGTCTAACACTGCAGCTTCTGCTCTTCTTTGCCCCATTGGTTTGGCAATTGCTAAACAACTTGGTGCTGACCCGAAAGCAGTAGTAATGGCAATTGCAGTTGCAGCATCTTGCGCTTTTGCAACTCCGGTAGGTACCCCGCCGAACACTTTGGTTCTTGGACCTGGTAATTATCGCTTCGTAGATTATGTAAAATGCGGTATTCCCTTGGTTATCGTTTCCTTTATCGTATCCATCATCGTCATCCCGTTGGTATGGCCTTTCTTCCCGGGTTAATGAGAGTGTTTAATGAAGAAAATATCATTCAAAGTAAATTCTCCATCAAATAATATAATGAGGCTGCTACATTTCGAATATCCGGTTCGATCTGTGGCAGCCTTTTTCATATTATATTAGTAGTTATAAAAATTAAGATAGTTATAATATTTAATTTATAGAAAACAAAATAATTTACAAAGCTAAACAAAATAATGGAAGCGGATAACTGGGAATAGGTGTCGCGAACGCAACGAGAAGTGTGATTTTTACGTGATAAAATCACCATAACGTAGATGAAATGATGAATTTAACTTCAAAAAAGTTTATCTATGAATTTTTTAAAAAGGAGGAACAAATATGTCCCCGGCTATTAAATGTTTAATTCTGTTGGCAGTAGTTGCGCTTTTCTTCGTAACCGAACTTATTCCTTTGGCGATTACTGCAATGGGCGGCGCTATCGCGTGCGGTCTGTTAGGCTTCATCCCGGCTAAGCAAGTATTCTCTGGCTTGTCCAACTCCACCGTAGTACTCTTTGGTGGTATGTTCGTTGTAGGTGCTTCCATGTTCTACACCGGTCTTGCTCAAAAAATTGGTGGTACCGTAGTAAAAA
>CALCHC010000098.1 GCA_937901335.1 uncultured Phascolarctobacterium sp.
TAACAGTAGGTTCTTTAATCTTACGGTCTAATGATTTTGCTACTGCTCTAAGAGTTGGAAGGAACATACATCTTTGATTACTTGTACATCTGCTCAAGCAGGTTGCTATCTGAATCTTGTTTCCAGAAGGACATACAAATTTTGTTGCTCCCATACTATAATCTCCTTTTATTCTTCGCTATATTCGTAAAGATTGAAGTAATCATCTTTCTTATCTATAAGCCAGTTCTGCACTCTATCATTTATTTTGTCAACGGAATCATGATTAGAAAATTCCATTTCCGGAATCTTTTCTCTAAGCACCTCTACAACTTCTTTGAATGTTGAATAGTATTCCATAACATACTCACCATTGATGCAGAAGTCTAAATGATACTGATCTGAAAAGAATCTTCCCTCGGTATCAGTATTAATGTAAATTTCAAACCCTGGTTCTTCAGAACAATGGACAAAGTTTATTTGATTTTCGAAACGTTCTTGAATAATCTTACTGAATACTTCAACATGTGGACTCCAAGCCGTTTCCGTTTGGATGATGAAATAATAAGAAGTATCATCTTTGGCAACATCGTCAGGCACTTCAACAAAGGTATCTCTACCATCCGTAAATTCCAGTGCTTCTACCTCGATATAGCCACATTTCATAACAAAATCACGAATGTATCTGCATTCACCATCCATCAGCTTTCTTAACAATTCCAATTTATTCAAGTCATTACCATAAAAGGCAATGCAATTGCTACAATAATTAGCCATAGCCCTTCTCCTTATGCAACAAATATATTAGTAGTTTCTGCCATTTCAATTACCTTGCCGTAAGAAGCACAGTTTCCGTGCTTGGCTTCATTGAAGCTTCTTTCACTCATCTGCATTTCATTCTGCAGAGCATCTACTGTCATCCGAGCAGTAGTCTCGTCATAAGAATCAACGATAAATACTTTTGTTTCTACAACTTGAAATCTCATCATAAATTCCTCCAAACAAAAAATAGGCAACCCAAACGGGTTGCCTATTTACTCTTTAAGCTGCCTGTGGGAGCATTAATATTTTACTTTTAGGTTCAGCTTTATCGACACCTTCATCAAGAAGCACGCCACCAATACGCTCAAGTTCTGTTGCCCTGTTGTAATCTTTTACGTCTTGGGAAGCACGAGTTAATGCATTGACAAGACCGAAGTGAGATAAATCTCCACCTTTCATGAAGTGCATAAGAATAGAAGCGTTCTCTTGCCTGTTAAGGATATATCTATCACATAATAGGTCTACAGTTTTGATGGGGTCATCACCAGTACTGATGCTTTTAGCCTTACGCATCTTATCTACGGTAAGTTGAAATTTTGCCTCATCTACTGCACAGCTTACAATATCCTGCACTTTCATAAAGTAAGCCTTGTCATCTGCAGCAAGGGTTGCATCAGAATAAAGTTCATATGCATTATCAGTGTTCTCAATCTGTCTGCCTGTATGATATTTTTTGTGTGAATAATCCTTGCTAATCATACCGTTCTTGCATACAAGCCGATAAACGAGTGGTTCAATCTTGAGAGCACCTAAACCAATCTCGCTATTAGAAATTACAAAACCTGCCTGCACTACGTCACCTGTAGAAATTTTTGCTTTCAACGTCTTGTTGATTACCTTTAAGTAGAGATGAGTTTCGGTAATGCCTTGGCTGATTACTTCACAGCCTTTCATTTGAGCAATAACTGGCATGATGTGATCCATAAGTTCCAGATTATCTAATCTACGATAACGGTCACTGAGAAATGCTCTAAGCTTTCCATCTAAGGTTCTAAGCATAAGCATACGTTTTTGGGGATTACTCATGAGCCAACCTCAAAGCGAAAGCTATACTGCTGCAAAGGGTGCTATCTCAGCTTTGACTCATGCGTTGGCAGTAAGTTTGGGTGGCAAAGTTCGTGTTAATTCCATTTCTCCTGGTTGGATTGATACCAATTTCACCGTTTACGAAGGTGCAGATGCTGTTCAACAACCTGTAGGTCGAGTTGGGAATCCTCTTGATATTGCGAATATGGTTTTGTTCTTGTGTTCTGACAAGGCTGGATTCATTACCGGTGAGAATATTTGTATTGATGGTGGTCAGACTAGACTTATGATTTATCATAATGATTGTGGTTGGAGTTATAAACCTTAAGAAGTAATAAAAAACTCCGTAACGAAAGTTACGGAGTTTTTGTTCGTTCATATTAAATTAAAAAGCAGCTTGCAACCAAAGAAAATTATTACGATACCACACACTATATTAATGGCACGAAGTACTTTAGCGTTAAAGCGGTCACTTAATAATGAGATGGTCATTGATAAACCTGTGAACCAAATACAAGAAGATGTTGCTACGCCTAAGATGAAGGCAGTAGATTGGGTAGGAGGTAAGCTGGCGTTGAAAGCACCGAGCATCATAGTTCCGTCTATGATTGCATGGGGGTTAAACCAAGTTACTACACAAGCAGTATAGATGGTGGATATTATTGACGGTGGTGGATCGTTTCTTACGATTTCAGAACACTTATCTCGTAATAAGCCAATACCGATATAAATAATGATTATGCTGCCAGCTAGGATGATGAGCATTTGCAGCCACTTATAATGTTCCATAATTACTCCTATGCCAAAGAAGCAAGCTAAGGCAAGAGTAATATCAAAGAAAATTACAATCAAAGCAGTCAGCAAAGCTCGAAGTCTATTTTGAGTTAAAGCAGAATTGATGACAAAAAGATTTTGTACGCCAATGGGTGCAACGTAAGCTAAACCCATCGTCAAACCTTGTAAAAAGTATTCCATTCTTCACCTGTTGTTGTAAAAATTATATTTAATATTATATCAGTTGATATGATGTCGACCAAGACAAATCTTTTTACATACTTTTCTTATTATGTATAATGCCTGCAATGATTTTTTATGATATAATCGTAATAGAAATTTTATGGAGGTTCTGTTTATGAGAATAGAAGGTGCTGGCGGTTGCTTTGATGACCGCGTTTATGAAGTTGATAGAGCATTATGCTGGAAGATTGTTAAATTAAGCATTAATGAAATGGGCCCGATGGGCGACGTTATTGACGATGTAGATGAAGAAAGATGCATCGTTAAATTCCATGGTAAAGATAAACATATGCAAGTTGCTGTACAACCCATTGATGAAGAAACTATGCATGTAATTATGGACGCTACCAAAGCAAGATTGCAAATTTATTCTTGGAAAAAAGAAACTGAAGAAGTAGAGCTTTTCTACAGAATTTTTGAAAAGAAATTAAGTGAAATGAGAAATGTTGTTATTTGCCATCAATGCGGTGAAAGAGTTAGCGGCTCTGCTAAATTCTGTCCTGAATGTGGTTCTAAAATGTAATAAGGGAAATAAAAAAGAAACCAAATACCGAAAGGTATTTGGCTTCTTTTTAAATCCGAACGGATTAGATAGCGCGGTTAACTTTACCGGAACGCAAGCAACGAGTGCAAACGTTTACACGTTTAACGGAGCCGTCTACAACTGCTCTTACTTGTTGGATATTCGGTTTCCAAGCGCGTTTGGTGTGTCTGTTGGAGTGGCTGACATTGTTGCCAGACATTGTGCCTTTACCGCAAACTTCGCAGATAGATGCCATGATTTCCCACCTCCTTGAATTTATTAAAAGGTTCATTGCATCAAATTTAACAAAAGTATCATACCACAAACAATTAGGAAAAGCAAGTTAATTTTAAGGATTGGTAACAAAATTATGTGGTGGAAAGAACCGACCACCTCAATAAGAGGTGTAGGCAAGAAAAAAGCGGCAGATTTGACTGCCTTAAATATTAATACAGTTGGTGATTTGCTGGAACATTATCCTCGCCAAGAAAGTTATATGGATTTTTCTAAGTTAAAAACCATTGCGGAACTGGCAACGGATGGAAGCAAGCAAATTTTTAAAGCAACAGTTCATTCTGTGCGTGATAGTTTTCGCGGGAGAACTCGCTTCTCTACTTTGACCGTACGCGATGAAACCGGTTTCGCTGACATTTATTTTTTTATGGGGCAACGTTACTGGGCCAAGAAGTACAAACCAGGAACAACTTTACTTATTGTTGGTAGAGTTAAAAGTGGACGTACTGCTAAAATGGTGTCCGAAGCACATTGCCAAGAACTGGGTGACGATTTTGAACAAGGGTTAGGAATTGTTCCTACCTATTCTTTAGCAGGTGCTTTAACTCAAAAAAATTTACAGGCTTGGGTTAAGGAATGTTTGGCTAAAGCAGAAGAGGAGCTACCTGAAAGCTTGCCAAACAGTGTTATCAAAAAATGTGGTTTGTGTAGCAGGATTGAGGCTCTAAAAAATATTCACTTCCCTAAAAGTTGGCAGGCGTTGGCTGAAGCACGCAAACGTCTTGTTTTTGAAGAATTATTTTTGCTCCAATGTGGATTGCTTTTTTATCGTGGCAAGCAAAAAGAGGAACGTCAAGGTTTGAAGCATGGTGTTGATGGAGATAAGCTTCAGAAAATTATCGCCAAGCTTCCTTTTGAATTAACTCCTGCCCAAAAACAAGCATGGCTTGATATTTCTTTGGATATGCAGGATGTAAAACCCATGCATCGCATTTTGCAAGGTGATGTTGGTAGTGGTAAGACTGTAATAAGTGCGCTTGCTTTAGCAAAGGCTGCGGAAAACGGTTACCAAGGTTGCATCATGGCGCCTACGGAAATTTTAGCGGTGCAGCATTACGAAACTTTGACGGAATATTTGGCTCCCTTTGGCATGCGTATTGCTTTGCTGACTGGTGGTATGCGTGCTAAAGAACGTAGAAGCTTATTAATGGACTTGGAACTTGGTTTAGTAGATATTGTTGTTGGTACGCACGCTTTATTGCAAGATGATGTACGATTCGCTAAGCTTTCTCTTGTTGTAACTGACGAACAACATCGTTTTGGTGTGGAGCAACGTGCAAAGCTTGCTAATAAATCTACATATGCTCCTGATGTTTTAATCATGACAGCGACGCCCATTCCTCGTACTTTAGCACTGACTGTGTATGGTGATTTGGATGTTTCTTTAATGAAGGGAAGACCGCCTGGTCGTAAACCTGTGCAGACTTTGTGCTATACAGAGGAAAAACGCAAGGACGTTTACGCAGGCTTGGTACGTCAAGTGCAAGCGGGTAGGCAGGCCTATATTGTTTGTCCGCTCATAGAAAATTCTGAAGTGCTCAATGCTCGTAGTGCAGAAAATGTTTATGACGAGCTGGTACACAGTTTCTTGAAAAATATACCCTGTGCTTTATTGCACGGTAAGTTAAAGCCTGCGGAAAAGGATGCGATTATGACGGAATTTTCTGCAGGAAGAATTAAAGTTTTGGTAAGCACAACTGTTATCGAAGTTGGGGTGAACGTACCAAATGCAACTTTGATGGTAGTAGAAAATGCAGAACGTTTCGGTTTGGCACAGTTACACCAATTGCGTGGTCGTGTTGGTCGTGGTAGTGAACAATCTTATTGCGTATTGCTGACCAGTGCGGATGCTCCTGAAACTTTGGCACGTTTACAAGTTTTGCGAGATAGTGACGATGGTTTTTATCTTGCAGAAAAAGATTTAGAACAACGTGGAGCAGGACAGCTCTTTGGCTTGCGTCAGCACGGTTTGCCTGATTTACGTATTGCTGATATACTTAGAGATACTGAGGTCATAGTACAAGCACGCAATATGGCACAAAGTTTGCTGAAAAACGAAAGTGATTGGCAAGAAATGTTAGAGTTTGTTAAATTGCAGCTTGATGACCGTTTCCAAATGATTTTTAACAATTAAGAGGTTTTGTCGTGAAAGAAAAGGATTGGCTCAATAATCCCGATACAATTGCAAAAGTGGTAGTAGCAGTGCTACTTGTAGCATTGTTTGGGCTGATTCATTTCTTCGCTCAAGATTTCTTTACTAATACTTTTAAACTTGCCGTTAGTGGTAATGTGAATGGTTTGGTAGAATATTTACGATCTTTTGGACCGTGGGCAATGGTAGTCAGCTTTTTCTTGGATGTACTGATAAACGCAGGTAGTATTTTCCCATCTATCTTTCTTTCTACGGCCAATGGTTTAATTTTTGGCTTGCCAATGGGAATTTTAATCTCATGGCTGGCGGAGACTGTTGGTGTTGTAATTAGCTTCCTCTTAATGCGCTTTTTCTTTCGCAGTACTGCAGAAAAGCTTATTGCTAAAAGTAACAGCTTAAAGCATATTGATGAAGCAAGCGGTAAGCATGGCTTAGAGTGGATGGCGTTTGCCAGAGCTTTGCCGTACTTTCCTTCCGGAATTTTGACAGCTATTGGCGCAGTTAGCAGCATTAGTGTGCGCGACTATATCATTGCCAATTTAATAGGTAAGTTTCCGTCTACGGCGCTGGAAGTTGTGATTGGTCACGACCTTGTGAATTACAAGGAACATAGCGAGCGTTTGGCTGTGCTTGTGATTGTAGTAGTTGTAATCTTTTGGGGCTACAAAAAATACAGAGATAGTAAAAGTAAAAAATAATTATTTTTTATTAGAAGCTATTGCGTGTCCTCCTTTGGATAATCTATAATGTATGTAAGTTATAGATTTTCGAAGGGGGATTTCTTTATGTCTAAACATCAATTCACAGATATCCGCGTAGCTATTGCTCCGGAAAATCCGTCCATTCAACGTTTGGAATTTAAATGTATAAAATGTGGTGCGTGCAAAATTGTTTGCACCAATGATATTGGCGTATGTGGTACCTACGATTTGGCAAAAACTGGTGACAATCCGATTTGCATTCATTGTGGTCAATGTGCTAACGTATGCCCGGTAGATTCCATTACTGAAAAAGTAGAAGTTTACCAAGTTGCAGAAGAAATTCGCAATCCGGATAAGGTTGTTATCGTTAGCACTTCTCCTTCTGTTCGTATTGCTTTGGGTGAAGAATTTGGTATGGCAGATGGTAGCTTTGTGCAAGGTAAAATGGTTGCGTTGCTCCGTAAATTGGGCGTGGATTATGTTTTGGACACCAACTTTTCTGCAGACTTGACCATCGTGGAAGAAGGCAGTGAACTTATTGAACGTATTACTAAAGGAACTAAACCTCTGCCGCAATTTACCAGCTGCTGCCCGGCATGGGTTAAGTTTATGGAAACTTATTACCCCGAAATGAAAGACCATGTTTCTAGTGCTAAGAGCCCTATCGGTATGCAAGGCCCTACCATTAAAACTTACTTTGCTAAGAAAATGGGCATCGATCCCACTAAGATTGTTAACGTTGCATTGACTCCTTGCACTGCGAAAAAATTTGAAATTCGCAGAGATGAAATGAACGCTGCTTCCAAATATTTGGGTATTGAAGGCATGCGTGATATGGATTACGTTATTACTACTCGCGAGCTGGCAATGCTTGCTAAAGATGAAAACATTGACTTTGCTAATTTGCCGGAAGAAGATTTTGATGACTTCATGGGTAAAGGCAGCGGCGCTGGCGTGATTTTTGGTAATACCGGCGGCGTAATGGAAGCTGCTATTCGTAGTGCTTACGCTTTGATTACTAAGAAAGAAGTTCCTGCAAGCCTTTATGATTTAGAGCCCGTACGTGGTATGGAAGGCATTCGCGATGCAGTAGTTGATATCGATGGCTTGCAAGTTAAAGTAGCTGTTGTTTACGGTACTGCTAATGCTCGTAAGCTTATTGAAAAAATTAAAGCTGGCGAAGCTGATTACCACTTTGTAGAAGTTATGACTTGCCCCGGTGGTTGCATTGGTGGCGGCGGTCAACCGAAAGATAAAGAATACAAAGGCGATGCGCTTCGTGAAAAACGCATTGAAGGTTTGTATAAACGTGACGATGCAATGCAATTGCGTTTGAGTCATGAAAACCCGCAAATTAAAGCGTTGTACGAAGAATTCTACGGTGAGCCTTTGAGTGAATTGGCAGAACAAATGTTGCACACCATGTACTTCGATAGAAGTGCAGACTTGGGTGAAGCTTACGTTGCTCCGCAAGCGGAAGAAGCACCTAAAGCTAAACAGTTCCGTTGCAAAGTTTGCGGTTATATTTATGAAGGGGAAGCACTTCCTGAAAAGTACGTATGTCCTCTTTGTAAGAGACCTGCTTCTATGTTCGAAGAAGTTTAAAATAACTAAACTATAATAAAAATGGCACCTGATGGTGCCATTTTTTGTGAGAAAAAATATGAAAGTCGTGGTAAAATAAAAAGAGGAAATTTGCCAACCGTGTAGAAATTAAAATAGGATAAAGTATGTTCATTTGGGAGGTAATGCAAGTGACAGAAAACAATAAATTTAAACGTGTTGTATTGAAATTAAGTGGCGAAGCATTAGCTGGTGAAAAAGGATTCGGCATTGATCCTGAAGTAGTTTATTCCCTGGCTGCTCAAATCAAAGATGTTGTTGCTACTGGTATTGAAGTTGCCGTTGTAAATGGCGGCGGTAATATCTGGCGTGGTATTAGCGGCAGCAATAAAGGTATGGACCGTGCTACTGCTGACTACATGGGTATGTTGGCAACTGTAATCAACTCCTTGGCTTTGCAAGATGCTTTGGAAAACTTGGGTGTTGGTACTCGCGTACAAACCGCTATCGAAATGCGTCAAATCGCTGAAACTTATATCCGTCGTCGTGCTATTCGTCATATGGAAAAAGAACGTGTAGTAATTTTTGCAGCAGGTACTGGTAACCCGTACTTCTCCACTGATACTACCGCAGCTTTGCGTGCAGCAGAAATCGAAGCTGATGCAATCCTTATGGCTAAAAAAGGTGTAGATGGCGTTTACGATTGTGACCCTGCAAAAAATCCCAATGCAGTTATGTTTGATGAACTGGAATACATTGAAGTTATTCAACGCAAGCTGAGCGTAATGGACTCCACCGCAATCAGCCTGTGCATGGACAATAACATTCCTATCGTAGTATTTAATATTGATAAACCGGGTAACATTTTGCGTGCTGCTGCCGGCGAGAAAATCGGTACCCTGGTAGGAGGTAAATAATTTATGGCAACTGTAAAAGAAATTATCACTGGTATTGAAGGCAAAATGCATAAATCTGTAGATGCATTGCGTGTAGATTTGGCAAGCCTGCGTGCTGGTCGTGCTACTCCTTCCTTGCTCGAAAAAGTAATGGTTGATTACTATGGTGCTCCCACTCCGGTAACCCAAGTAGCAAGCGTTTCCGTTCCCGAACCTCGTATGATTACCATTCAACCTTGGGAAAGAAACATGATTAAAGAAATTGAAAAAGCAATCATGAAATCTGACCTTGGCTTGAACCCGAACAGCGATGGTGTTTGCATTCGTTTGAACCTTCCCCAATTGACTGAAGAACGTCGTAAAGAATTGGTTAAAGTAGTTCACAAAAAAGCAGAAGACTTCCGCGTAGTTGTTCGTAACTTGCGCCGTGATGCTAACGATGCAATCAAAAAAGCTGAAAAAGCTAAAGAAATCACCGAAGACGAATCCAAAAAGGGCGTTGACGATGTACAAAAGCTGACTGACAAAATCATCAAAGAAATTGATGCAGTAGCAGCTAATAAAGAAAAAGAAGTAATGGAAATCTGATGCAGGTTCCTAATGTTTTGGCACTGTCTTTGGATGAAGCTGTTAAACGCTTGGAAGAAGCAGGTGTAGCGTACGAAGTTAAAGTACTCTTGCCGCCTCGTGAAAGCGAAGCTGATTACGAAGGAAAAGAAGTGCGTAAATATGTAGTTAGGCAACAAGTTTTGCCTGATGATAAATTAGTTCTTACCATCGTGTATAGATAAAGACGAGAGGAGGTGCAAAGGATATGGCATTGAAAATCGATAAAGAAGCTTGCGTAGGCTGCGGTACTTGTGCAGCTACCTGCCCCGTTGGTGCTATCAACGAAGTAGACGGCAAATACGAAATCGGTGAAGAATGTGTTGAATGCGGCGCTTGCGCAGCAGCTTGCCCCGTTGGTGCAATCGAATAATCTCATCGTATAAAATTTAAAGGCGGCCTCCATTATGGAGGCTTGCCTATTTATTATTTTTAGAATTTCTAGCGAAAGGCTGGATGCTTATGTTTAAAGGCTTGTTTCAAACCAAAAAGAATACACCCAAAGCAGAAATTGTATGGGATTTGACTGATATTGATTTAAACAATATCCCTAAACATATTGCGATTATTATGGATGGCAATGGTCGTTGGGCAAAGGCTCAGGGTAAGGTGCGCACTTTTGGTCATCAAGCAGGTGCAGAAACCTTAAAAACCATTGTAAGAGCAGCAGATAAGTTAGGCGTAAAAGTAATTAGCGCGTATGCTTTTTCTACTGAAAATTGGAAGCGTCCCGTAACAGAAGTTAACTTCATTATGGAACTTTTGGCTCGTTACTTAACCAGTGAGATTGAAGAATTTAATGAAAACAATGTACAAGTTCGTTTCTTAGGTTCTCGAGAAGGCTTACCGGAAATTGTTAAGCAAAAAATGGATCATGCCATTGAATCTACTAAAAACAATACCGGTATTATTTTGAATTTGGCAATAAACTACGGTGGCCAAGCAGAAATTCTTCATGCTGTGAAAGAAATTGCAGCAGAAGTGGAAGCTGGCAAATTAAACGTAGAAGATATAACTAATAATATTTTTGAAAGTCATTTATATACTAAGGGTCTGCCCGCACCGGACTTACTTATTAGACCGGGTGGGGATTTACGTATTAGTAACTTTTTGCTGTGGCAAATTGCGTATGCGGAAATCTGGACTACGGATGCATACTGGCCTGATTTTTCACCGGAGCATCTGTTACAAGCCATTGCTGCTTACCAAGGTCGTGAGCGTCGCTTTGGTGGCTTAGTAAATAATAAATAAGCAGGTGTAGAGAAAGATGTTAACTCGTATTATTACAGGTGCCATTGGTGCAGTTGCAGCAGTAGGCATCATTACCACTGGTGGTTGGATGTTTTCTTTGGCAGTATTTTTGCTGAGCACCATTGGTTGGTATGAATATCGTCAAATTGCAGCGGCGAAGGGTAAAAATGTTTACTACCTTAGCTCCGGTTTAGGTAGTGTTTGTATTAGCGGCTTTGCAGCTTTTGCTTACTATGCAGGCATCGAAGAGCTTTTCGTGATGGCGTTTATGGCAATGTTTACTGCATTGTTCTTTATCTTTAATGCTATTGAAGGTTTGGTGCGTCACTGCCAATGTGGCGAAACTGATTGGGCAAGCAATACTGCTTTGTCCATGTGGGGTATGATTTACTGTGGCGTGTTGTTTGCTCACGTAATCTTGTTGCGTTCCTTGTATCTGGGCCCTCATATCGATTTGGGCTTTAGGGTGTTCCATCCTGGCGAACTGCTTTTGTGGATTGTACTGATTGGTACTTGGGCAAGTGATATCTTTGCTTACTTTGTAGGTCGTTTCTTTGGTAAAACTCCTTTCTGCAGTGTTAGTCCCAAGAAAACTTTCGAAGGCGCAGTTGGCGGTTTCGTTGGTTGCTTTATGATTGTTTTGGCAATGTGCGTTGTGTGCTTGGGTATTCCCTTGTGGCAAGGCGTGGTGCTTGGCCTGGCTATTGCCTTCTTTGCACCGGTGGGCGATTTGGTAGAATCCATCTTGAAACGTAATTTTGATGTTAAAGATTCCGGTAAGCTTTTCCCTGGTCATGGTGGTGTACTTGACCGTTTCGACAGCTTGCTTTTTACTGCACCCATTACTTATTATTTAATGTTAATTTTTACTTTGTTCTAAGGTGATATTATGAAGAATATTTCCCTCTTAGGCAGTACCGGTTCCATCGGCAAACAAACTTTGGAGGTTGCTGCTGCTAATCCTGATAAAATGAAGATTCGCGTGTTGGCTGCGCATACCAGCGACACTATTTTGGAAGAACAAATACGCGCTGTTGAGCCTGACTTTGCAGTGCTCACTGATAAGGAAGCTGCTGCTCGTCTTAAAGCACGTTATACTGGCAAAACTGAGATTCTTGCCGGCGAAGAAGGTCTCTTGGCGGCTGCCACTTATAGCGAAGTAGATACTGTACTTGCTTCCATGGTTGGCTACGCAGGCTTGCGTCCTACAATGGCTGCAATTAACTGCGGTAAAAATATTGCTCTGGCTAATAAGGAAACTTTGGTGGCTGCAGGCAGTCTTGTAATGGAAGCTGTTGCGAAAAATAATGTTAGCCTGACTCCCGTAGATAGCGAACACAGTGCAATCTTCCAGGCTTTACAAGGTGGCAAAGAGGATGAAGTAAAACGTTTGCTCATTACTGCAAGTGGTGGCCCTTTCCGTGGCAAAAAGCGTAGCGAACTTGAAACCGTTACCTTAGCCCAATGCTTGAACCATCCTAATTGGAGCATGGGCAAAAAAATTACAGTAGATTCTTCTACTTTGGCTAATAAGGGTTTAGAAGTTATCGAAGCTCATTGGCTTTTTAATATGCCTTACGAAAAAATTGATGTGGTAGTGCATCCGCAAAGCATTATCCATTCTTTAGTAGAGTTCTGTGATGGTAGCGTTATTGCTCAACTTGGTGAGCCTGATATGCGTTTGCCCATCCAATATGCTTTAAGCTATCCTTGTCGTTATCACAAAGCTTTTGACCAACTTGATTTAATTAAAGCTGGCACTTTAACTTTTGAAGCACCAGACATGGAAGCTTTCCCGTCCTTGCGTATTGCTATTGACTGCGGTAAAGCAGGCGGTACTTTGCCCTGCGTATTCAACGCAGCTAACGAAGAGGCAGTTTACGCATTCTTGGACAACAAAATTAAATACTTAGACATTCCTTACATTACTGAAAAGGTTGCAAGCTTGCACAAAAATATTGCTGTTCCCTGCATTGAAGACATTGAACGTGCAGATGCAGAAGCTCGTGCAGCAGCGCAATCTATTATTGCAAACTTATAGGAGGAAAAATTGCTTACGATTTTAGCTGCCATTTTTGTATTTGGTGTGCTTGTAACGGTTCATGAACTGGGGCATTTCATTACGGCGAAAATGACCGGGATGAAGGTTGAAGAATTTGCCATTGGTTTTGGACCTAACATTTACCAACAAAAAGATGGCGATACACTATACAGCTTAAGGGCAATTCCCTTAGGCGGTTATAATAAAATTGCAGGTATGGATCCGGAAGACCCTTGGGAACCTAACGGTTTTAAAGCAAAATCCATTCCCGCAAGAATGCTGGTAATTTTAGCAGGTTCTTTGATGAACTTCATCTTGCCTGTAATCTTGTTCTCCGGCATTTTTATGGTTGATGGTATTGAAAAGCCCGTAGACAAACCTATTTTAGGTGTTGTTGTAGAAAACAAGGCTGCTTATAACGCTGGTCTTGAAGTGGGCGATAAAATTTTGACTATTAACGGTGCTCCAATGCAAACTTGGAACGATGTAGTAACTACCTTGCGTGCTAATGGCACTAATGAAGTTACTCTGACTGCTGAGCGTGCAGGCACTGTACATACCTATAAAATGCTTCCTGAATATAATGAAGAATTAGGACGTCCTTTGATTGGTATTTCTCCTAAGTTCATTAAGGAACGTGTTGGTGTAGTAGATTCTATTAAATTGGGCTTTACTTCAACCCAAAGTGTTATCGTGATGATGGTGGAAGGCTTGCAACGTATTATTACTGGTAAGGCTTCTGCTGAAGTAAGTGGTCCCATTGGTGTAGCTCAAATGGCAGGACAAGTTGCGGCGGAAGGGTTGCTTCCTTTATTGAACTTTGTAGCTTTCTTGAGCATTAACTTAGGTGTGATTAACTTATTACCTTTGCCGGCACTTGATGGTGGTCATTTTATTCTGCTTCTGTACGAAGGATTGCGTGGCAAACCTTTGGGAGCAAAAGCAATGCACCATATTCAAACCATTGGTATTGCTATAATATTAGCGATTACAATTTTTTCTACATTTAAAGATATAACTCGTTGAGAGGTGACTGACTATGGAACGCAGATTAACTCGTCAACTGGAAGTTGGTAAAGTAAAAGTAGGTGGCGCTGCTCCGATTGCAGTGCAATCCATGACAAATACAAAAACAAGCGATCCTGTTGCTACTTTGGAGCAAATTAATCGCTTGGCAGAAGCAGGCTGTGACATTGTTCGTTGCGCCGTTCCCGACATGGCTGCTGCTGAGGGGTTAAAGACCATCGTCGCAGAAAGTCCTATCCCTGTAATCGCGGATATTCATTTCGATTACAAGCTTGCCCTTGCTGCAATTGAAGCTGGAGTTGACGGCTTGCGTCTGAATCCAGGTAACATTGGTGGTAACGATAGGGTAGCAGCAGTTGTTGAAGCTGCAAAAAAACGTAACATTCCCATTCGTATTGGTGTTAATGCAGGTTCTTTACCTAAAGACTTGCTTGAAAAATATGGTCATCCTACTCCGGAAGCGTTGGTGGAAGCTGCTTGGCGTCACATTCGTATTCTGGAAGAGATGGACTACAAAAATATCAAAATCTCTTTAAAGGCACATGATGTTCCTTTGACTTTGGCGGCGTACCGTTTGATGGCAAGCCAATGTGATTATCCTTTGCACGTAGGTATTACGGAAGCAGGTACTGTGAACAGCGGTATTATTAAATCCGCAGTTGGTATTGGTACTTTGCTGGCAGAAGGTATTGGCGATACCATCCGTGTTTCTTTAACTGGTGACCCGGTGCGTGAAGTAAAAGTTGGTTTTGAAATTTTGAAATCTTTGGGATTGCGTGAGTATGGACCTACCTTAATTTCTTGTCCTACTTGTGGACGCACCCAAATCAATTTGGAAAAATTAGCCTTGGAAGTTGAAAAACGCTTGGCAGAAATCAGTGAACCTATTACCGTAGCTGTTATGGGTTGCGTGGTAAATGGTCCTGGTGAAGCAAGAGAGGCTGACGTTGGCATTGCCGGCGGTATAAATGAAGGCTTAATCTTCCGCAAGGGGGAAGTCTTGAAAAAAGTAGCAGAAGCTGATATTATTGATGAGTTGTTTGCTGAAATTGATAAAATTTTACTTGAGAGGAAGGTATCTAATAAATGAGAGTTTCTAAAATGTTTGCACCCACCCTGCGTGAGGTTCCTGCTGAAGCAGAAGTAGTTAGCCACCAATTATTGTTGCGCGCTGGTTTCATGCGTAAATCCACCAATGGTATGTACAGCTATTTGCCTTTGGCTTGGCGCGTATTGAAAAAAATCGAAAACATCGTTCGCGAAGAAATGGATAATGCTGGCGCACAAGAAATTATGATGCCCATTATGCAACCTGCTGAAATTTGGCAAGAAAGTGGTCGTTGGGGTGCTTACGGCGCAGAAATGATTCGTCTGAAAGACCGTCACAACCGTGAATACTGCCTTGGTCCTACCCACGAAGAAATGGTAACCACCTTGATTAAAGGTGACGTTCGTTCTTATCGTCAACTTCCGATGAACGTATATCAAATTCAAGATAAATTCCGTGATGAACGTCGTCCTCGCTTCGGTTTGATGCGTAGCCGTGACTTCATCATGAAAGACGCTTACTCCTTTGACCGTGACGAAGCTGGTTTGGACGTATCCTACAAATCCATGTATGATGCTTACACCAACGTATTTAACCGTTGCGGTTTGACCTTCCGTCCTGTAGAAGCAGATAGCGGTGCAATCGGTGGTAGCGGTTCTCACGAATTCATGGTAATCGCTGAAAGCGGTGAAGCTGAAATCGTTTACTGCACTGAATGTGATTATGCTGCAAACGTAGAAAAAGCTGAAATGCACGTAATCGAAGCTGCTGACGAAGCTGCATTGGAAAGAGCGGAAGTGGAAACTCCCAACTGCAAATCTATTGCTGATGTTTGCGCATACCTCAATATGCCTGTAGAAAAATCTGTTAAAGCTGTTGCTTACAAATCTGAAAAAGGTTTGATTCTGTGCTTTGTTCGTGGCGACCACGAAGTAAACGAAGTAAAAGTAATCAACACCTGCAATGTTTTGGAAGTTGAAATGGCTGACGAAAATATGTTAGTTGAAGCTGGTACCTGCGGTGGCTATATGGGCCCTGTAGGCATTGACCCTGAAAAAGTTATGGTAGTTGTTGACCACAGCGTAATGCAAATGCATAACTTCTGCTGCGGTGCAAATAAAGAAGGCTATCATATGGTTAACGTAAACCCCGGTCGTGACTTTACTCCGACCTTTGTTGCTGATATCCGCTTGATTCAAGAAGGCGACCCCTGCCCGCACTGTGGTGGTAAAGTAGCTAAAGCTCGTGGTATCGAAGTTGGCCAAGTATTCAAACTTTTCACCAAATACAGCGCTGCTATGAACTGCACTTTCTTGGATGAAAACGGTAAAGAAAACCCGATGGTTATGGGTTGCTACGGTATCGGTGTAAGCCGTACCATGGCTGCTTGCATTGAACAAAACAATGATAAAGACGGTATGATTTGGCCTGTTGCCATCGCTCCGTACGAAGTATTGGTTGTTCCTGTAAACACTAAAGACGAAGCTTCTACTGCAAAAGCAGAAGAAATTTACGAAGTACTGAAAAAAGCTGGCGTTGAAGCAGTTATCGATGACCGCAACGAACGTCCTGGCGTTAAATTTAAAGATGCTGACTTGATTGGCTATCCCTTGCGTGTAGTTGTTGGCCCCAAAACTTTGGCAGAAGGCAACATCGAAGTTAAAGCACGTAGAACTGGCGAAGTAGCTATGCTTCCGGTTGATGGCGATTATGTAGCAGCTATCAAAGAAATGCTCGCTAAATTATAATAATTAGTTTAGAGGTTTTTAAAAATGTTTGAAATTCCTTGGGTGTCTCCGTTAGAACTAACCATGGTACTGCGCTTGATTGTTGCTGCAGTCTTGGGCGGTATCGTTGGTATGGAACGTGGTAGTGGTGACAGACCTGCAGGCTTTAGAACGCATATCTTGGTGTGCGTTGGTTCTGCACTGTTCATGCTTGTTTCCATTTATGGTTTTGACGATATTGCACCTGTAACTACTACTCTTGAAGATGATATTGGTACCCGTCGCGATACTGCACGTATTGCTGCGCAAGTTGTAAGCGGCATCGGTTTCTTGGGTGCAGGTACAATCTTGCACGAAGGCTTGACCATTAAAGGCTTGACTACTGCAGCTAGCTTGTGGATTGTTTCTGCAATTGGTTTGGCTGTAGGTAGTGGTATGTATTTGCTCAGTACTGTTGCAACTATGCTTACCATGCTTACCTTGGTTACCTTCCGTACTTGGGAAAAACGTTTTGCCGGTACTCGCAGTGATCGTCGTTTCATTCGTGTTGTTACTCGTAATACTCCCGGTATCATCACCGAGATTACAGCTTTCTTGTCAGATTGCGGTATCAAGGTTAAAACTTTGAACGTAAAAACTGACAACAAAAACGGTAATATTATTTTAGAGTTGTACTTGAAAATAGATAGAACCATTGACATGGTAGAAGTTGCTGACGGTATTCAAAACATCGACGGCGTACTTGCCTTGGAAAATGCAAAATCAAAATAATTTAGTCATAAGGAAAGGACACGCACATGCAAGCAAAATATTGCATCTTGCCTGACAAAGAGAAATTTTTTGGTTTCTTGTCCGGACTGTCTTTTTCTCCAGCCGAATTGTTGCAGCTTAAAATGCTCAATATTAAGCAAATCTGCATCGATGAATCGGCTTGCTTATGGGAGATACATTATGAATGTGTCGCTCATCTTACTGATGGCTTATTGCAAGCGGCGGCAGAGAAATTAGCTGCCGCTTTTTCTTTACGTAAGGTTGTGTTCATCAAAAATGATGGCAAAAAAGTAGAGGCAAAGGTTTCTGAGGAAGAACCTATCGTTGTAGAACATGCCGACTGCTGTGGAATGCCTTCTTACGAAGATGTTCCTTTGCCGGAAGAACCGCCTGATGTAGAGATTGGTGCTATTGATCCGCCGGAACCTTCTTGTGTTGTAGAAGAAGCAGACCAATACGACCAAGCTTTTGAAGAAGCTTATAATCGATTGTATGGAGAAAAGAAAGACGACGGACACCTTTGGGGAAAAAGGATTAAGGGTAAAGTGCGCCCTATTGACAGTATTATAGAGGAAGAAAACCGCGTTGTCGTTGAAGGTGAGTTCGTCAAGAGTATGGACAAAGACGGCAAGCTGATTGCATTTAACGAAAGAGAACTGCGTACTGGCGATATTTCCATTACTTTTAACTTATGTGATGGGACTGGTGGTCTCTTTGTTAAAATGCGTTTTAGCTCTCGTGATGGTAATGATGCCCAAGCTGATGCTAAACAGTTTAAAAGCGCTTTGAAGCCGGGTATGCGTTTGCGTATTCAAGGCAACGTTGCGCCCGACCGTTTTGCCAATGACGAAATGACCATTACGCCCGCAGGCATTATGAAAATAGACGTGCCTGAACGTAAGGATAATGCAGAAATCAAGCGTGTTGAGCTTCATTGCCATACTAAGATGAGTAAGATGGATGGCTTGACACCGATGAAAGATTTGGTGAAGAAAGCTCTTAAGTGGGGGCATAAGGCACTGGCGATTACCGACCATGGTGTTGTTCAAGCTTTCCCTTTCTGCTACGACGAAGCTAAAGGTACGGATTTGAAGCTTATCTTCGGGATGGAAGGTTACTTGATTAGTGACCGTGAAGAAGCTAACGATGAAATTGACCAAGAAGCTGTAGAAACTAAGAAGAAAAGTTCTCGCAATAAAATTAAGAGTAACCATATTATTATCTTGGCGAAGAATGAGACTGGTCTGCGTAATTTGTACAAGCTTGTATCCATCAGTCACTTGCGTTATTTAAGCGGACGTCCTTTGTTACCTCGTAAGGTTATTGAGGAACATAGGGAAGGTTTAATCTTAGGTTCTGCTTGCGAAGCCGGTGAACTTTACCGCGCTATGATGGCAGGTGCCAGCGAAGAAGCGTTGGAAGAAATTGCTTCCTTCTATGATTATTTAGAAATTCAACCTACTGGTAATAATATGTTCTTGGTGCATAAGAATATTTGCACCGTCGAAGACATTGAAAAATATAACCGCCGTATTTATGAACTTGGTAAACGAATTGGTAAGCTTACTGTTGCTACCGGTGACGTTCATTTCTTAAATCCGGAAGATGAAAAATATCGTACCATTTTGCAAGACCCGTGGCGTAAAGACGGTGAAGATGAATATCAACCGCCTCTTTATTACCGTACTACGGAAGAAATGTTGGCAGAGTTCGCTTATTTGGGTGAAGATGTTGCTTACGAAGTGTGCGTAACCAATACTAACAAAATTGCAGATATGGTAGAAAGCATTAAACCCGTACCTGATACGGATCAACTTTATTCTCCTTCCATTCCTGGTGCGGAGGATGCGGTTCGTAATATGACTTACGAAAAAGCCTACGAATGGTACGGTAATCCCTTGCCTCAATTGGTAGAAGACCGCTTGAAAATGGAGCTTGATTCCATCATCGGTAACGGCTTCTCCGTTTTGTACTATATCGCTCATAAGCTGGTTAAACACTCTCTCGATCGTGGCTACTTGGTAGGCTCTCGTGGTAGTGTTGGCAGTTCTGTTGTTGCGACTATGTTAGACATTACCGAAGTTAATGCTTTGAAGCCTCACTATCGTTGTCCCAAGTGCAAACATAGCGAGTTCTTCTTAAATTGTGAAGTAGACTCCGGTTTTGATTTGCCGCCCAAAGCTTGTCCTCACTGTGGAACTGATATGGTGCGTGACGGTCACGACATTCCTTTCGCAGTTTTCTTGGGCTTTCATGGCGACAAAGTACCTGATATAGACTTGAACTTCTCCGGTGGTATTGATCCTGACGATGCTCTTGCCATGTCAGACCAATCCGTTGCACACAAATATACGGAAGAACTTTTCGGTCGCGACAATGTATGTCGTGCGGGAACTATTGCCACAGTAGCGAACAAGACTGCAGTTGGTTTTGTTTTGAAGTATTTTGATAGAAAGCATCTTCATCCTCATCCTGCTCATGTTGCTTCTTTAGTGGAAGGCTTAGCAGGTGTTAAGCGTACTACGGGGCAACATCCCGGCGGTATCATGGTTGTACCTCGCAATATGGATATTCACTACATTACTCCTATTAACCGTCCTGCTGACGATAGTTCAGGTGACACTGTTACCACTCACTACGATTATCACAGCATCAATGACCGTTTGGTTAAGCTTGATATTCTGGGGCACGACGATCCGATGGTATTGAAGATGTTGGAAAAATATTTGCGTGAAGATACTGACCCCAACTTCGATCCTAAACAAATCCCTGTTGGCGATGAAGAAACACTGCGAATTTTCCAAGATACTTCTTCTTTAGGCGTAACTCCTGAGCAAATTGGTAGTGAAGTCGGTACTTTTGGTATTCCTGAATGTGGTACTCAGTTTGTTCGTCAGATGATTAAGGACGTACAACCGAAAAGATTTAGTGAGATTGTACGTGTATCCGGTTATTCTCACGGTACGGACGTATGGCTGAATAATGCTCAAGATTTAATAAAAGAGGGCAAACCAGTTGCGGAAACTATTTCTACTCGTGACGATATTATGACTCATTTGATTTCTAAGGGCGTTGAACCCAGCCTTGCTTTTAAAACCATGGAGTACGTGCGTAAGGGGAAGGCGGCAAAAAGCGGTCTTGAACCTAAGATGAAAGAAGCTATGCAAGCGGTGAACATTCCCGATTGGTACATCCAATCCTGCGAAAGAGTGCAGTACCTTTTCCCGAAGGCTCACGCTGTAGCATATGTTTTGATGGCATATCGTATTGCTTACTGTAAAGTACATCATCCTAAACATTTCTACGCTTCTTATTTTACCGTGCGTGCTACAGATTTTGATTACACTCACGTTTCCAAAGGTTCTCACTATATTAAGAACTTCATTAAGAGCGTTTACCAACAAGGTTTTAGAGCAAGTGTACAGGATAAATCCATTGCTACTTATTTGGAACTTGCCAATGAAATGATTGAACGTGGTTATGAATTTGAAAAGGTGGATTTGTATAAATCCCATCCCACAAAATTCTTGATTACCGAAAAAGGCTTGCGTCCTCCTTTGGCGTCTCTTGCCGGTGTAGGAAACAATGCGGCACTTAGTATTGCGGAAGCTCGTGACGTAAATAATCCTTTTATTTCACGAGAAGATTTGCGTCAACGTGCAGGTATCGGTAAATCTGTTATCGAACGCTTGGCAGATGTTGGCGTTTTGGATGACTTGCCGGAAAGTAACCAAATAGATTTGTTTTAAAACAACATAACCAAAAATAAAAGACCTCTCAATTTGAGAGGTCTTAATTTTTTATGTGTATATAATTTTTAGAGGACTTCTTCCTTAATCAAGGTGTTCATCATTTTTTGCTTGCCTAAAATCCAGAGCAAGTCACCTTTTTCGAAGGTAAGGGACACGTTAGGATTAGTAATGGTGTAAGCGCCACGTTCCAAACCAATTACAAGAGCACTCCAGTTTTCACGGATGTTAGCAGCCTTAATGGACTTGCCAAGAAGTTTGGAATGTTTGTCGATGGTGATTGCCAGGGAGAGGAAGCGCAGTTCAGGTTCTTCATCATGGTCATGAAGCATAAATTCACGCAAGCTAATGGGTTTAGCAACTTGTTCTAAATCTAGCTTCTTGCCTTCAATGGCAGCGGTGAGCATTTTACATTGCTCCTTAGTGCCAATTACCAGAATAGAAGAATCTGCTTCCAGTACGTGTTCAGCACCGGGCATATCAACTACTTTGTTAGGACTTGCAACTTGCAAAATATTGCAGCCGTAATTGGAACGGAAGTTGGTTTGCAACAAAGTTTTGCCAATGAAGCTGGAGCCTTTAGAAACTTTGTAGCGAGCAAGCTGTAATTCTTCGTCAAACCAAGATTCGGAAGCACCATGTTCTTTACGGAGAGTTTCTCTGTGCTTACGCATGTGCTTCTCGTTAAGGTTTACCAAGAAGCGAGATTCGATGCGCAAGTATTCGCTCAGGAGCCAATCAGAGGAGTAGATGAAGTAGCAAGCACCTGCAACTGCTACGAGAGCAATAATTTTGGGCAATCCTGCCAAGCTGTGGAAGACGTACATCAAGAAGCCTGCAGCAGTTAAAAGCTTTAAGCCAATTAAAATTATCAAGGGCAAGTGATTGGAACGTTTTTTGAACCACAGGATGGAGAAAAGCTCTTCGTTACCGGTGCGGCTGGTAAGAATTGCACGTAAGATGGGGGACATTGCCAAAAGGGTAAGTGCGCCACCAATCAAATTGCTGTAAGGTAAATTCAGTGAATCGCTTAAATAGGGGAGCAGGTAATATTTGCTGCCCATAGCGATTGCAAAAAGCAAGGTCAGGAAGATGAACATTCTGGTGAAGTAAGCTTGGAGCAAAGCACTCCAGTCGCTGTCGCCAGCTTCGTCATCTTCGTCGGTGTAACGGTCAAGCCATTGCAAAACTTTTGCCGGCAAAAGCTTGGTTACAACTTTGTAGGCAGGATCTGCTGCCATAATGAAGAAAGGAGTAGTAAAGGTTGTTACTACGGAAACTGCTACGATGATGGGATAGAGGAAGTCGCTGATTACGCCCAAGCTCATACCCAAAGAAGCAATGATGAAGGAGAATTCGCCGATTTGCGCCAAGCTGAAACCGCAGTGCATGGAGATGTTGAGGTTTTGACCTGCAGCCAACACGCCGCCGGTGGAGAAGATAAGCTTGCCAATAATGGTAACTGCTACGAGAACGAGAATGGGGAACCAGTATTGCAAGAGCAGGGACGGGTCAACCAGCATACCAACAGATACGAAGAACACTGCGCCGAACAAGTCTTTAACAGGTTTTACAAGATGCTCGATGTGTTCAGCGTTGGGAGCTTCTGCAATCAAAGAACCCATAATGAAAGCACCGAGTGCAGCAGAGAAGCCCATATGAGTAGCAAGTACTACCATGCCCAAGCACAAACCGATGGAAGCAACGATTAAGGTTTCGTCGTTCATTAAGTCTTTAGCTTTTTTGAAGAAAGTGGGGATGAGGTACATACCCATTACGAACCAAAGAGTGAGGAAGAAACCCAAACGGCCTACGCCCATAGCAAGCTCCATAGTGGAAATGCCCGCTGCCGCCAAGGTGGAAAGCATTACCATCATGATAATGCCTGCAATATCTTCAACAATCAAAACGCCAAAAACCATTTCGGTAAAGCGTTTACCTTTCAGTTTTAAATCTTCAAAGGCTTTGATGATGATGGTAGTGGAGCTCATTGCCAACATACCACCTAAGAAGATGCTGTCCATATGGCTCCAGCCTAAAAGGGTACCACAAACGTAACCGAAGCCAAGCATGCCGCCAATTTCTACAGCAGTGGCGATGAAGGCAGTGTTGCCTACGCTTTTGAGCTTGTAGAAACTGAACTCCAAGCCTAATGCAAATAATAAGAAGATAACGCCGATTTCAGACCAAACTTGAATATTTGCTGCATCAGAAACTGTCGGGAAGAAAGAAAAATGCGGACCAGTGATAAAGCCTGCGATGATGTAGCCTAAAACGAGAGGCTGGTTTAATTTTTTGAAAAGAATTGTCGTTACGCCTGCGACTAAAAGAATCATCGCCAGGTCCACGATAATTTGCGGTAAATGTGCCATTTAAGCTCTCCTTTAAGTAGAATAATGTTATGTAATTGTACAAGACAAAATTTGAAAAATGATGTATAATATTATAGCTTATTGCTATTATACAAGCAATGAACTTTACTACAAATATGTAAACTTATTTAAAAATATAACGGAGGATATCCCATGAACGAAAATTTAGTTTTGATTAACGGCGAAATTATGCCGGAACAAGAAGCTTTCATCGAAGTAAACGACCGCGGTCATAATTTTGGTGATGGCGTTTTTGAAATCGTACCTGTTTATAATGGTCGTGCTTTTGCACTGCTTCCCCATATGAACAACTTGTTTGAAAGCGTAATTCAAGCAAAAATTCCTGCAGTATATATGATTGAAGAATTTGTTGAATTCCATGAAGCTTTGATTCAAGCAACTGGTTTAACCGAATGCAACATCTATACCCAAATCACCCGTGGTGCTGGTATGTACAGTCTCGCTTTCCCGGAACAATGCGTTCCCACCTTGAGCATGTTCGCTGTGCCCATCGACCGCGATGCTTTGGAAGCAAAACGTGCTAAAGGCGTAAACGTAATCACCGAAGAAGATACTCGTTGGGAACGTTGCGACATCAACACCTTGAACCGTATGCCGGAAGCAATGGCTCGTCAAAAAGCTTTCGTTGGTAACGCTTTTGATGCACTTTTTGTTCGTGATGGCAAAATTACTGAAAGCACCGAATCCAGCTTTGTAATTTACAAAGACGGTATTCTCTGGACTCATCCGGAAGATAAACACATCCATAAAAATATTACCCGCCGTTTGTTGAAAGAACGTCTTGCTGTTGACCTTGGTCTCCAAGTTGTAGAACGTGCTTTTGATAAAGAATTCGCTTTGAAAGCAGACGAAGCTTTCCTCTGCGGTCCTCGTTGCGAATTTATGCCTGTTACCAAAATTGACCGTAGCTTTATCGGCGATAAACAACCGGGCGAAATCACTAAAAAACTGCAAGAAGCATACAAAGCTTTCGTTGCTAAGGAATGCCCTGTAAGATAAAATGAGCACTAAAAAATTGGTACTGGGTGGATTATTAGTTGCTATTGCAGTAATTTTGCAAGCAAGTAGATTAATCTTACCCTTGCCGCCACTTTTAACTACCTTTATAATTGGCACCTTAGTTAATATGATGATATTGCTGTGTGTAAGGCTTAATGGTTTTACTTCTGCAGTGATTCTTTCAATTTTGTTACCTATCTTTGCGTATGTACAAGGGCAGTTGGTTTTACCGATGCTCATCCCTGTGGTGGTATTGGGGAATATTCTCTTTACTTACTGCGTCAAGAGCTTTGAACAAGGTGTGCTTGCGTATCTTGTTCCGCCTGCGGTTAAGACTGTGAGTATGTGCGCAAGTGCTTACGTTGTAATTGCCTTTCTTGGAATTGAGAGCGTTGCCATGCAGAAAGGGATTCTTTTTGCTATGAGCGTACCGCAGCTGGTGACAGGTTTTACTGGCATTTTGTGTGCTAAGAAGATGGTAGAGGTTTTGAAAAAGAAGATTTGAATTTTTGGGACTGCTTCGATTGAGGCAGTCCTTTTTGTTTTGTGCAGTTGTTGCTACTCGTCACAATCGTTTCACTGGAAGCAGTAGGGCGGTTATGGAAGTTTATATTTTAAATAGAGGATTTGAA
>CALCHC010000099.1 GCA_937901335.1 uncultured Phascolarctobacterium sp.
ATACAGGACTCCGTGGTATCCTTAATTTTGGGCACACTCTTGGTCATGCAGTAGAACAACATTACGCTTACGGAGAATACACCCACGGCGAAGGCGTTGCCATTGGTATGTACCAAATTACTAAACGAACAGAAGAACTTGGTATGACTCCAGCAGGTACTGCAGAAAAAATTGCAGATGTGCTTAAAAAATATAACCTGCCCATTGAAGCAGGTGTGGAAAAAGCTTTGCTCATAGATACAATGGCAAAGGATAAAAAGAAATCTGGCAACACTATTACCTTGATTGTTTTAGACGAGCTTGGTAATGGTAGATTGCATAAAATAAATTGGCAGGAAGTGCCAAACTACTTGGGGTAAATAATGGAAAAGATTAGAATCATTCCAACTAAATTACAGGGAACAGTGCTTGCACCTTCTTCTAAAAGTATGGGGCATAGGGAAATTATCTGTGCCGGTTTGGCAGAAGGTACTAGTGTTGTAGATAATATCAGTATGTCCAAGGATATTGAAGCAACTTGTCGTTGCTTGCGTGCTTTGGGCGTGCTCATTGAGGACGTGTCTAGTAAATTTGTAGGGCGTAGTGCACTGCGTGTAACTGGTACCGGTAAACTTCAAGCAGCAGAAGCTGGTGCGGATTGTGGTGAATCAGGTTCCACCTTACGATTCTTCATTCCTTTGGGAGCTTTGCTTGGTGAAGCCTTTACTTTTACTGGCCATGGTAAACTTGTGAGCCGTCCTTTAAATGCTTACTACGATATTTTCGACAAGCAAGGTTTAAGCTACCAAACTGCGGAAGAAGGTCATCTGCCTTTAACCGTTAATGGTAAGCTGGAAGCTGGTCTTTATCAACTGCCCGGTAATGTTAGTAGCCAATATGTAAGCGGTTTGCTTTTTGCGTTGCCCTTGTTGGAAAATGATTCTGTTATTGAAATTACCTCTGAACTGGAATCTTCAGCTTATGTTGATATGACTTTAAGCTGTTTGAAAAAATATGGTATTGAGATTGTAAATGAAAATAACGAGCACCGTCGTTACATTGTACGCGGTGGTCAAAAATATAAAGCTATGGATAGCAATGTTGAGGGCGATTGGTCCCAAGCAGCTTTCTGGACTGTAGGCGGAAGCTTGGGTGAAGCAGTAACTTGTAGCGGCGTTGACTATACTTCCTTGCAAGGTGATAAAGCAGTTGTTCCCATTATGGAAGGTATGGAAGCAAATATTACCGTACAAGGTACTGATGTTGTAACTGGTAACGCTACTACTAAAGCTACTGTTATTGATGCGGCAAATTGTCCTGATATTATTCCGGTGCTCACCGTACTTGCTGCGGTAAGCGAAGGTACTACAGAAATTATTAACGCAGGTCGCCTGCGTATTAAAGAATGTGATAGATTAGCAGCGATTACCCAAGAACTGAACAAACTCGGTGCAGAGATTACTGAACTGCCCGAAGGTTTGGTTATTAAAGGTAAGCCCGAAGGCTTGCGTGGCGGTGGTGAATGTGACGCTTGGAACGATCACCGCATTGCCATGAGTTTAGCGATTGCTGCGCAAAAATGTGCAGAGCCTTTCACCTTAACTGGTGCAAGCAGTGTGCAAAAATCTTATCCTGAATTTTGGCAGGATTATAAATTAGTTGGCGGTAAATTTGAGGTGCTGGCATGAGTGGAATGTATGGAATGAATATAAAAATGGCAATCTACGGCGAATCTCACGGAGCTTCCATTGGTCTCGTTATTGACGGTGTACCGCCTGGATTGAAGTTAGATTTAGAAGCTATCGAAAAAGAAATGGCTCGTCGTGCTCCGGGTAAAAACCAACTTTCTACCCAACGTAAGGAAAGCGACAGCTTCGCCATTCAAAGTGGTTTCTTTGAAGGCTACACCACAGGCACTCCCTTGTGTGTAGTAATTAAGAATAGTGACCAACATTCTAAGGACTACAGCATTTTGAAAGATAAAATGCGCCCTGGACATGCGGATTACGCTGGCTTTGTTCGTTACCAAGGTTTTAACGACTACCGTGGTGGCGGACATTTTAGCGGTCGCCTGACTGCACCCTTAGTTTTCATTGGTGCGGTGGCGAAACAAGCGTTGGCGCAAGAAGGAATGTTAGTTGGCGCACACATTCTGCAAATTGCAGATATTAAGGAAGAAAACTTTAACCCCTTGGGTATTGAAGATAAAACCGTGGCAGAACTGAAAGCAAAAGAATTCGCAGTTTTGGATGATGCCATTGGCGAAAAAATGCAAGCAAGAATTTTAGAAGCTAAGGCTGACTTGAACAGCGTTGGCGGCGTAATTGAAGCTATGGTTACTCACGTGCCTGCAGGTTTGGGTGCACCTTACTTCGATTCTGTGGAAAGCAGATTAAGCCACGCGCTCTTTAGTGTACCCGCAGTAAAAGGCGTGGAATTTGGCGACGGCTTTGGCATTAGCGCAATGACTGGTGCAGAAGCTAACGACACTCTTCACTTTGAAGATGGTAAGGTTGTAGCAGATACTAACCACAATGGTGGCATTACCGGTGGCATTACTAACGGTATGCCTGTAACTTTTAGAGTGGCGATTAAACCGACACCTTCCATCTCTCGTGAGCAAAAAACTGTAAGCCTTGCAGAACAATGTGATACTACTTTAACTATTGTTGGTAGGCACGACCCCTGCATCGTACAAAGAGCAGTACCTGTAATTGAAGCAGTAACTGCTTGGACCATGTGGGATTTACTTATAGAAGCAAAGAAATGGAAATGATACTATGGCAGAATTGGATTTAGAAGTTATCCGACAAGAAATAGATAAATGCGACAGACAACTTGCCCAAGTTTTGGAAGCTCGCCTTGGTTTGGTAATGCAAGTTGCCGAATACAAAAAGTCCAAGGGTATGCCTGTTAAGGATAAAGCGCGTGAAGCAAAGGTTATCGAAAAGGTAACTGGCTTCTTGGAAAACAAGGATTACGTGCCTGCGGTGGAAACCATTATGCACGCAATTATGGATGCAGCTTGCGTTTTGGAAGAAGCAGAACTGGCGAAAAACGCGGACAAGAAACTTAAAATTGCCTGCTTTGGCGTGCCTGGTTCCTTTACGCACCAAGCTTTGGAAGATTATTTTGCAGAACGCACTTACGAACGTCAACACTTCAATCTGTTCGAAGAAGTAATTAGCGCCGTAAGCAAGGGCGAAGTAGATTATGGCGTTGTGCCTATCGAAAATTCTTCTACTGGCGGTATTACGGAAGTTTACGACTTGCTCCGTAAATTTGATTGCAGTATCGTTGGTGAGCGTTGTCTTAAAATTGAGCAAAACCTTTTAGGTTACGGCGATACAACTTTAAGTACTATTAAAAAAGTTTATAGCCATCCCCAAGGTTTGGCGCAAAGCAAGGAATTCTTTAAAGACCATCCGCAAATGGAAAAGATTCCTTATTACAGCACCTCCAAAAGTGCGGAAACCGTTGCTGAACAAAAAGATATTACCCTTGCGGCTATTGCAGGCAAAAAAGCTGCAGAGCTGTACGGTTTAAAAATTTTGGCAGAAAACATTAACTTTAATTCTAATAACTCTACCCGTTTTGTTGTTATCGCTAAGGCTCCGGAAAAAGTGCCTGTGGCTAACAAGATTACCATTGTTTTCGCAGTTAAGCACGAAGCAGGTTCTCTTTATAAAACTTTGGGGCATTTACACCATCGTGGCTTGAATATGATGAACATTGAATCTCGTCCCATGGAAGGTAAATCTTGGGAATATTTCTTCCACGTAGATTTGAAAGGTAATTTGGAAGATCCTGATGTAATCGACGGTATTGAAGCAGTACGCAATAATTGCACCTATTTCAAACTTTTGGGCAACTATCGTGCTGATGACCGAAAGGAATGAGCATTATGCAATATGGTTTATTAGGAGGTAAGCTTGGTCATAGTCTTTCTCCTAAAATTCACGAGCTTTTCTTTAAATATACAGGTGTTACCGGAACTTACGAGCTTTTGGAAACGGAACTGGAAGCTTTGCCTGCTAGGGTAGAAGCTATGCGTGGTACCTTTGCTGGTAGCAACGTAACCATTCCTCATAAAATTGCCGTAATGCCCATGCTCGATAGCATTGCCCCGGAAGCGCAAGCAATTGGTGCGGTAAACACCATTAAGTTTACGGAAGCAGGAGCCTTTGGCTACAACACAGATTACTTCGGCTTTGGCAGAATGCTCGAATACAATGACATTGCCATTACCGGCAAGGTTGCTGTAGTTTTAGGCAGTGGCGGTGCAGCTCGTGCTGTAATGAAATATTTGGCAGATGAAGAAGCTGCTCAAATCTATCTTGTAACTCGTGATGTAACTGCCGTTGACGAACACTTCCTTGAAATTGCACCAAGTTGCAAAGTGATAAACTACGTAGAACTGGAAAGCATTAAGGGCGATGTAATTATTAACTGCACGCCTGTGGGGATGTATCCAAAAGTAGAAGCTGCTCCTGTTAGCGCAAAGGTGTGTGCAAACTTCGAAGCAGCAGTAGATTTAATCTACAATCCTGCAGAAACATTGTTCTTGCGCCAAGCGAAGGAAGCAGGCAAGAAATACGTGAATGGTTTGTTTATGCTTGTGGCGCAGGCAGTGGCGGCGCAGGAAATTTGGCAAGGACAGCAATATGATAGCGATTTGATTGTGAAAATAATGGCTGACTTGGAGCGTAATATATGAAGAATATTATTTTAATTGGTATGCCTGGTTGTGGCAAATCAACCTTTGGTAAAAAGCTGGCAGAAGAAATGCACCGTGATTTTTACGACGCAGATGAAGTGCTGGTAATGCGTGAGAAACGCACCATCGCAGACTTTTTTGCGGAAAGTGAAGAAGCCTTTCGTGCTGCAGAAACTAGAACGCTACAGTACCTTGCGGAGATGGATGGCGTTATCATTGCAACTGGCGGCGGGGCAGTGACTCGTCCTGAAAATATGGAACTGCTTTCTAAAAACGGTGTGATTGTTTTCATTGACCGCAAACCGGAAAAAATCTACGGAACTATTAATGATGTAGTGCGTCCCCTTTTGAATGACGATAAACTGCGTTTGTTTAAGCTGTATGAAGAACGCATTGAATTGTACAGGGAATATGCAAACTACATTATTGGGAACAACGGTTCTTCTGAAGCAACCGTTGAAAAATTGGTTAAGTATGTTAGGGGAGAATTTGATGAGAAAGATTTTGGTAATTAACGGACCTAACATTAATATGTTGGGAGTGCGTGAGAAAAATATTTATGGTCGTCGTGATTATAAAAGCTTGTGTGCGTATATCGAATCTGCTGCTGATAAATTAGGCGTGCATGTGGATTTGGTGCAAAGTAATTATGAGGGCGACATTGTTACTGCCATCCAAAAAGCTTTTGGCGTGTACGATGGCATCGTAATTAATCCGGCAGCGTTTACTCATTACAGCATTGCAGTTCTTGATGCACTTAAAGCAGTGAACATCCCTGCTATCGAAGTACATATCAGTAACATTCATGCTCGTGAAGAGTTCCGTCATAAATCTGTAACCGCAGCAGGTTGCATCGGTCAAATTTGCGGACTGGGTTTTGCAGGTTACGCTTTAGCATTGGAAGCTCTTGCGGTATATCAAGGTGAAGAGTAATTTTTAAAAGTGTATATTAAAAAGTAAAACAGGATTTAACTTCGAATAAGAGGTTAAATCCTGTTTTTTATTTTCTGCTGAAAGAATTCACTTGGATTTCACAACATCGCGAAATAAAAACGGGTGATTAGAAAAATTTGTAGAAGTAGTAAGTTAGAGATTGGAGGGATGCGTTGGAGAGAAAAGATATATTGAAGAACATCTTTGTTGATTTATAGAAAAAAGCAAAATAATATGGTAGTATGATTATGTAAGTTGATAGTTATATGGTTAAGTTCAAAGTAGTTTTAGAATAGGAGTGATAATATGGCAACTAAAAGCATATTGAAAAATGTTACCATCAAAGGTAAAAAGAATTGTGCAATGTTAGCCAGTGCTTTGGAAAATGCTTCTAAAAAAAGTAGTAAAGAAGTAGTTGCTCCGAAACCGCACATTGCAAGTTCTGACGATATAAGGAAAATGTTTTCTGACATTTAATGATGCAAAATTACACGATAGTTACGTTAGATGGTTTGTTAAAAGTTTTTTCTAGTGAAGAAAAAATCGACCAGATATTGAATGCTTTTTCGTGTGTAAACAACAAAGATGTAGACAGATTTTTAAAAGAAAAGGCCGTTTTGTTTGATAAGCAAGGTCTTTCAAAAACATATTTAGTATATACGTCGTACAAGAATGAAATGGTTTTGGTGGGATATTTTACACTAGCTAACAAGAGTTTTGTTGTGAAGAAGAATAACGGAATTAGCAAAACTTTGATGAAGCGTATTTCTAAATTTGGACAGTACGATGATGAGTTAAAGCAGTATATGATTTCTTCACCACTTATTGCTCAATTAGGCAAAAATGATGAGTATAAGGGTTTGATAAGTGGAGACGTGTTGTTGTCTTATGCTTGTGATACCGTTAAACAAGCACAGGCACTGTTGGGCGGAAAGATTGTTTATCTTGAATGTGAAGATAAAGTACGATTACTAGAATTTTATAGGAACAATGGTTTTGTAGATTTTGGTAAGCGTGAATTAGAAGTCGATGAAAAAGATGATATGGAAGGTAAGTATTTAATACAACTGCTTAAGTATTTGCATTAAACACAAAAAACAGGATTTACCATTCGGTAAATCCTGTTTTCTTCATTATTATATATGGTTAGTTCCTTATCCCAATTTCTTCAAAGTCATGTTAACCAAAACGTCAACACCGTTTTGGAGACCATCAACATTAAAG
>CALCHC010000100.1 GCA_937901335.1 uncultured Phascolarctobacterium sp.
TTAGGGGAGCAAGTCGTACTTAATGCACATCCAGAAGTCAGGTTCCGGGAAGATGTGTTGAGTTTCCGGGTTAAAGAAGTGTTCGCCGCCGTCATGACGCAGTGCTGCAACTCGTTCATCCATATTGGTCAGTTCTTCGCCATCAAGGATACTCTTGATGTATTCAGCGCAAAGTTCGTCTTCAGGAGTTTCTTCTTCTGCGTTCCAACCCATGCTTACTAAAGATACGGATTCCGGTTGAGTTTCGATGATGTATTCAGCAATGGCACGCGCATTTACCAAACTACCTGCAAGGATTTGGGTAGCATTGGTAGCATTTACAACACCTTGAGTACCTGCACTAGTAGTGTGTAAAATGGTTTTGCCTTTAACGATTTCAGTATTAACGGAGCTGGGGGAGTTGCCAAAGTCGAAACCTTCTACTTTAATACCATTGCGTTCACCAAAGAGCAGGCTGTTAGGAGTGGTTTCTTTTAATTTGAAAGCTTCTTCAATAGTACCAATGGGGCGAATGAGTTCTGCACCCATATCGTACAAATAAGTTTCTAAAGAAAATGCTCTGAACACATCGATGATGACAGTCAAGCCTTCTGCTTGTTTGGCACCGTCAATCAAATGGAGCATATTAACTTTGCCGTTATATCTTTTCATTTTATATATCCCCTTTAAAAATAAAGTGTGTTATAAGCCTATGGACATTATAACACACTTTTTGTTTTAGTTTTTAATTTTAAAGATAATCGCATAGAGTACAGGTAAAACAACCAAAGTTAAAAGAGTTGCACCTGTTAAACCTGCCGCGATGGTAACTGCCATGGAGTTCCAGAAATCACTAAAGAAGAGGGGAATAAGCCCTAAAACTGTAGTGAAAGCCGCCAACATTATGGGACGGAAACGGACAATGGCAGATTCAGTAATGGCTTCGATAGGGGACATACCTGCTTCCAAATGTTGTTTGATTTGGTCAATAAGTACAACGCTATTGCGGATGATGATACCGCCGAGAGCAAGCGTACCTATTTGCGCCATCATACCCATGGAGGAGTTAAAGAAGAGTAAGCCCCAAACAACACCAATGATTCCCAAAGGTACAGTGCAGATGATGATGAATAGCTTGCGAACGTCCTGCAGTTCCAGCATCAAAAGAATGGTCATCAAAAGAATCATAATAGGTACAGGTTTTAAAAGGTAACGCAAAGTTTTTTTACTATCTTCAAGGCTACCACCAATTTCGATGGCAAGGTCACCGGGAAGATTGTCGCGTACACTTTGCAGCTCATTATAAACTTCTTTAGTAACGTCATTGCCTGTAACGCCTTCTACAATGCTACCACATACGGTGATGGTAGGTTGCAGGTTGCGACGCCAAATCATATTGTCTTCGCTAACGTAACCAATTCTTGCCACTTGCGACAAGGGAACTGCTCCTCTGGAAGTGGGGATGGAAACAGTTTCCAGTTGGGTAATGGTTGCCCTTTGGTTAGGCTCTAAGCGGAAGACGATGTCGATATCTTGGTCACCTTCAAGATAACTTGCGATTGTATAACCGCTGACTTGCGCTTGCAGGGCGATGGCTACACTTTGACGAGTGAGCCCCATTTGCAAAAGTTTGTCGTTATCAATAGTAACTTGTACTGCGTTAGATTGTTCCATCCAATCGTAACGGGTTTGGGTAACGTAGGGATTAGCAATCATTACGTTACGCACTTTTTGCGCGTACTCTTTGACAAGTTCTGCATCGCTACCTTTAACACGTATCATAACCGGGTAGGGAGCAGGGGGACCCAAGGGGATGGAACGGGAGATGGAAATTACTTGCGGCAAATGTTCTTGAGTGAGCTGCGCGATTTTCTTTTCTAAACGATTACGACCATCGATGTCCTTAGCTACAACAACAAGTTGTGCGTAGTTGTCACGAGGTTGTACCGGATCCATAACAAGTACGAAGCGGGGAGCACTCTTGCCAACGTAGGTAGAAACTCTATCCAAGTCTTCGTCGTTAAGGATAAGCTTAGTAAGTTTTTCAGCAGCAGCGTCCGTAGTTTTCAGGGAACTACCTTCGGGAAGGTTAAGCTCTACTAAAAGGTCAGGACGAACAGATGCAGGGAAGAATTCCTGTCTAATAAAGCGCATCATAAAGATGGATGCGACAAATAAAGCAAAGGTTACTCCTAAAACCAAAGCTCGGTTTTTTAAGGAGAAGGTTAAGAGGCTACGGAACTTCTTGTAAAAAGGGGAGTCGTAGCTTTCTTTTTGAATGACTGTTGGACGAAGCCACGCATAACCCAGAACAGGAGCCAAGGTTGCAGAGATTAACCAGGACAAAAGCAGGGTTATTGTCATTACGGGGAAGAGTGCTTGACAAAATTCCGAGGAGCTGGAGTCTGAAAAGGCAATGGGCATAAAACCTAAGCAAGTAATTACAGTGCCTGTTAAGAGTGGCCATGCGCAAGTCTTAAAAGCGTAGGTTGCAGCTTTAGCACGTTCCCAACCTTCAGAGATTTTAACTTCTATTAGTTCTACGACAACGATGGCATCGTCTACGAGCATACCCAAGGAAAGAATTAAAGCACCAAGGGAAATCTTATGCAGGTCAATCTTCATTGCGTACATAAAGCAGAAGCTACCAAGCAAAATCAGAGGGATACATACGGAAATAATGTAGCCACAACGTTTGCCTAAGGTAAAAAGGCTAATTGCCAGTACGATGAGGATTGCTTCGTAAAGACTTTCGGAAAATTCATCAATGGATTTTTTAACAACCTCAGGTTGGTTGGCTACTTGTCCAATTTCCAAGCCCAAGGGTAAAGTCTTTTTAATCTTTTCAATTTCTACGGCAAGATTATCACCAAGCTGAATGTTATTGCCACCATCTGCCATGGAGATGGCAATGCCAACAGCAGGTTCGCCGTTAAAGTACATTTTATATTCTGGCGGGTCTGCGTAACCGCGAGTTACTTGTGCTACGTCACCTAAGCGGAACACTTTACCATTTCCATTAATGGGGATGGAGCGGATGTTTTCTAAGCTATCAGGTGAACCTGTAATGCGAAGGTAGGTGTTGTTAGACTCTGTCTCTACCATACCAGAAGGGGTAACAGCAGTTTGTGCTTTAATCATGCTTGCTAAACTGTTAATGTCCAAGCCAAGTTGGGCAAGCTTATCGGTATCCATTTGCACGAAAATTTTTTCAGGTTGCACGCCTACAAGCTCAACCTTTTTTACATCGGGGATACCGTAAAAACGCAGTTTAATCTTTTCAGCATACTGGCGCTTTTCTTCATAGGAGAAGCTTTCGCCTGTAATAGCGTAGATGTTACCGTAAACATCATCAAAGCGGTCATTGAAGAAAGGCCCTACAACGCCCTCAGGTAAATCCTTTTTAATATCGTTCACAAGATTACGCAATTCCAGCCAATGTTGGCGTACTGCGTTACTTTTCACTTCATCTTTAAGGTAAGCAGTGATAACTGCCACGCCGGGGCGGGAGTAACTGGTAATCTTATCAAGATTGGGTAAAGTTTGGATTTGCTTTTCAATTTCGTCAGTAACGTGCATTTCCACTTGTTTTGCGCTGGCACCGGGCCAAGCTGCGGAAATGACCATTTGTTTTACGGTGAAGCTGGGGTCTTCACTGCGACCGAGGTTGCGGTAGGAGAAGATACCCATAATCAGCACAAGAAAGGCGAAAAAATAAACAAGCTGCTTGTGTTTTATGGACCAATCAGCCCAGTTACTATTTTTCATTTGCGCTCACCGCTTTCCATAAGGCGTACGTCTTGATTGGGTACAAGTTTGTTCAGCCCTGCGGTAACAACTACATCACCGCGGTTAATGCCCTTGGCAACAATAACATCATTGCCTGCATAGCCTGTGATGGTAATATCTTGTAAGTTTGCCTTGTTGTCTTTAACAAGCCAAACCTTCGCTTGCTCATTAGTTTGGTAGATTGCAGTAGCAGGGAGCAGGAATTGTTCTGCCTTGCCATTGTTCAGCACTACTTTAGCAGTCATGCCAAGCTTTGCTTCTGCAGGCATTTGTTCGAGAGCAACGCGAACCCTGTAAGTTTTAGTTAGAGGGTCAGCCATAGGAGCAATCTCGCTAATTTTACCTGTTGCTTGTGCATCAGGAAGTGCCCAAAAACTAATAAAAGCCATCTGCCCTAACTTCAGAGCTGATAGCTTACTTTCGGGGACATTAATTTGTACCTCACGATCGCCATTCTGCACAACGGTAACTAGGGGAGAGCCTGCTGCTGTTACTTGACCTATTTCACCGGTTATATTTGCAACAACACCGTTGGCATCACTGCGCAGTTTGGTATATTCAGTTTGATTTCGATTTACAGTTGCTTGCGCCTGTGCTTGGGTTAAGGAGGCGTTAGCTGCGTCCAGTTGTGTTTTGTACTGGTCGTACACCGCTTGGCTGATTGCGCCGCCCTTGTACAATTTTAAGAAGCGTTCTGCATTATCAGCTGCAAGTTTTTGAGCAGCAAGGGCACTGGAAAGTTGCGCTTCACTGGCTGCTAAGGCTTGGTTAATATCTTTAGGGTCAATGGTCATCAGGACTTGACCTGCAGTAACCGTATCACCAATATTAACGTAGCGATTGTTAATTTTCCCGGAAACTTGGAAAGCAAGGTTGCTTTCGTAGCGACCACGAACTTCACCGGGATAAACATCCGTGGTACTAGTGCTCATTTCACCAACGGTTATGGTGCGCACCAAGGGAATAACCTTAGTGTGCTGCGGCTTGGTAGCTACAACATTGTATAACTGCCAGCCTGCAGCGATGATCAAAGCCGATGTAGAAAGGGCGATAACTTTTTTCTGGGGAACTTTTTCCAGAAAAGATTTGATATCCATGATACCCCTCCTAATCCTCTTGTTATTTACTTAAAGAGGCAAGATAAGAATCTAAAACTTGATTCAGGTAATCTCCTTGTTCACCAGGAGCGTAGCCACCAAGTTCTTGAATTTGATTTTGAGTAAGGAAGAAGAAAATAATAGAACTTTCGATGGTAAACGCTACGTGGGTAGGTTTAGTATCGGTAGTAAGTTCTTTGCATTCAATAGCTTGTTCAACCAGTTCAGTCATGAATTGGTGCAGAATATATAATTTGTTTTTAACGAACTTCTCAAAAAGGGGTTGCGGTGTCATAAGTTCACGGCAAATCAAAGGAATAGATTCCGGATTTGTTTCTTGAATTTTAGACAAAGCTTCCACATAATGACGGAGCTTGGACAAGGGACTCATATCCATAACACGGATATCTTCGATTAATTTAAAGAACACAGTAGCTTGAGAGTTAAGAACTTCTTGGTACAAATTCTTCTTGCCACCGAAATAATAGGAAATTAAAGCGCTGTTACAACCGCTAGCAGTAGCGATTTGTTTAATGGAAACAGCGTTAAAATTATTCATGGCAAAAAGAGTTGTGGCAGCTTGCAAAATTTTTTCTGCACTTGTCGCAATATTTTCAGAACCAGTCATCATAACAATACCTCTCTTGAGAAATCTTATCTTAAAATTACATACTTAATTATATACTATAATATACCTATATAGCAAATAAGTTATTGCTTCTAATTGTCAAATTGGTAAAAGTTTTAAGAAAAATTGTGGGTATTTTGTTATAATGGAATTAATAATTCGAAACGAGGTTCTAAAATGGATATACAAATGATTTTATTGGCGCTTTTGGGAATGATTCTAATAGTGCTTTTGATGCTCTTAATTTTAATTATAAAGAGGGGAAAAGCACCTGAAGAAAACCCTTTGGAAAAGCGCTTAGAGTATTTGGAACGTAATTTATACGAAGCTTTACGAGACATGCGTGGTGAGCAAAATACTTTAGCACGGGCTGCCAGAATGGAAAGCCAAGCTGCCAGTGATAGATTAAACGAAATGATTGGCACTCGTTTGGAAGAGCTGCATCGTAATCTTGGTGAAATGCAAAGTCTTGCCGGTGGTGTGGACGATTTAAAACGCATACTTACTAACGTTAAGACTCGTGGCGTGTGGGGAGAAATGCAACTGGCGAAATTACTTTACGATGTTCTGCCTAAGAATAGAGTTGCAGAAAACGTAGAGGTTGTTCCTCGCAGTAACTGTAGGGTAGAATTTGCCCTACGTTTGCCCGGTAGCGAAGTAGGTCACGAAATTCTATTGCCCATTGACGCTAAGTTTCCTCAAGAAGATTACCTGCGTTTAGTGCAGGCTCGTGAGGCAGGCAATGTGGAATTAGCTGACGAAGCCTTGAAAAATTTGGTGCGTCGCTTAAAAAGTGAAGCTAAGGATATTAGCGAGAAGTATGTATGCCCTCCGCATTCTACCGATTTTGGCGTGATGTATTTGCCCAGCGAAGGCTTATATTTAGAAGCGCTTAACGTACCAGGTTTGGTAGAAGAACTGCAAAAAACTTACCGCGTGTGCGTGGCAGGGCCTAGCACTTTGGCTGCTTTGGTTAATAGCTTACAAATGGGCTTTAGAACTTTGGCAGTACAACAACGCACTGACGAAGTATGGCGACTTTTGGCGGCGGTGAAGCAGGATATGGATGCCTTGGCAGCTGCTCTTGAAAAGACTAGCAAAAAGTTGGACGAAGCAGGAGCGAGCGTAGGGGTGGCGAGTAAGAAGATTAACAGCATTAGCAAACGCTTGCAAAATATTGAAGAAGAAAATGAAGAGGTATAAGCATGGAAGAAAACAACGAATACTTCAACCAGAATAATGAACCTCCTCGTCAAAAGCCTCATCTTGTGGTGCGCATCTTCTTATGTGTTTACGCTTTCCTGTGGTTTAATATGCTTGTTACTACAGGTTTGAACAGCCTTTATATTGGTCATATTGATTACGAAACAGGGAGCATTGCCTTGGCTTTGACCATTGCTTATCCGTTCATAATAAAATATTTTTAAAGAAATGTTGCGTTTGACACAATTATTGCCAATATTTTGTTTAAATACTTGGCTAAAGATGATATAATGTGTAAGTTAATTATTGAATTTAGGAAAGTAGGGTAATTATGTCACAAACAATTTGGTCCTTAGTACCTCCGCTCATCACCATCGCTTTGGCTCTGTACACTAAAGAGGTTTATATCTCTTTGATTGTAGGTATCCTGACCGGTGCGTTGATGTTCTGCGATTTTAACTTCATTTCTGCAATCGACACTATGTTCACTATTATGGAATCTAAAGTTGGCGGCAACGTTAACATTCTCGTATTCCTTGTTCTCTTGGGCATTCTTGTTGCAGCTATTTCCAGATCCGGTGCTTCCAAAGCTTATGGCGAATGGGCAGCACGTAGCATCAAAGGCAAAGCAAGCGCTTTGTTCGTAACTTCTTTCTTGGGTATGCTCATCTTCATCGATGACTACTTCAACTGCTTGACCGTTGGTACTGTAATGCGCCCGGTTACTGACAAATTTAAAATTACTCGTGCTAAATTGGCGTACATCATCGACGCTACTGCAGCACCGATTTGTATTATTGCTCCCGTTTCCAGCTGGGCTGCAGCAGTAAGCTCCTCCTTGCCGGAAGATAGCAAAATCGATGGTTTCCAATTGTTCTTGCAAACCATTCCGTATAACTACTATGCATGGTTCACTTTGGCTTTCTTGATGTTCCTTATCTGGAGCGGTAAAGACTTCGCAACCATGGCTGCTTTTGAAAAGAAATATGGTACTGATGTACTTGTTCCTGCTGAATATCAAGATGAAGAAACCAGCAAAATTTCCGGTAATGGCAAAATCATTGACTTGGTATTGCCCTTGGCTGTTTTGATTGCTGGTTGCGTATTTGGTATGCTTTACACCGGTGGCATCCTCGAAGGTGCTGGTGTAGCTCAAGCTTTCGCAGATTGCAACTCTTCTAAAGGTCTTGTAATCGGTTCCTTCATGGCATTGGCATTTACCTTCTTCTTGTATGTTCCTCGCGGAGTTCTGCGTTTCAATGTTTTCTGTGAATGCTTCTCCGCTGGCTTTAAAGCAATGACTCCGGCACTGTTCATTCTGTGCTTGGCATGGTCCTTGTCCGGTATCTGCGGTGAAGATTACCTGAACATCGGCGGTTATGTAAGCCAAGTAGTTGGCAACAACGCAACCTTGGGTATGTTCTTGCCGGCAATGTTCTTCCTCGTTGCTATTGGTCTTGCTTTTGCAACCGGTACTTCTTGGGGTACTTTCGGTATTTTGATTCCCATCGTATTGGCTGTTATCGGTGATTACAATGAATTGACCGTTGTTACCATCGCTGCTGTATTGGCAGGCGCTGTTGGCGGCGACCATGTTTCCCCGATTTCTGATACCACTATTCTTGCATCTGCAGGTGCTCAATGTAACCACCTTGACCACGTTGGAACTCAAATTCCGTACGTATTGGTAGTTTCTGCATGCTGCTTAATCGCTTACGTTGTAGCAGGCGTATGCGGTAGCGGTATGACAGGTCTCTTCGCAGGCCTCGGAGCATTGGCTTGCTGCATGGCAGTAGTTTATAAAAAAGCTTAATTAAATAAAATCTTAATGTTAAGGAGAGATTGATTAGTTATGAAATACATGACTGGTAATGAAATTCGCGAAAAGTTCCTTAAATTTTTCGAAGAAAAACAACATTTGATGTTGCCCAGTGCGTCCTTGATTCCTCAAGACGACCCGACCTTGTTGATTATCGGTGCAGGTATGGCACCCTTCAAACCTTTCTTCACTGGCAAAATGAAACCGCCTTCTCCGCGTATCACCACTTGCCAAAAATGCGTACGTACCGGTGACATTGAAAACGTTGGCCGTACTGCTCGCCACCATACCTTCTTTGAAATGCTTGGTGACTTCTCCTTTGGCGATTATTTCAAAAAAGAAATTATCCCCTGGAGCTGGGAATTCCTTACTAAAGTTTGCGAATTGCCCGTAGATAAACTCTGGATCACCATCCACACTGAAGACGACGAAGCTTTCGAAATCTGGACTAAAGATGTTGGCGTTGACCCGTCCCGCATCATCCGTATGGAAGAAAACTTCTGGGAAATCGGTTCCGGCCCCTGCGGTCCTTGCTCCGAAATCCACATTGACCTTGGTGAAGAACGCGGCTGCGGCAAACCTGATTGCGCTGTAGGCTGCGACTGTGACCGTTTCCTCGAACTTTGGAACTTGGTATTTACCCAATACAACCAAAATGAAGACGGCACTTACACTCCGCTCAAAAACAAAAACATCGATACCGGTGCTGGTTTGGAACGTCTTGCTTCCGTACTCCAAAACAAACCTTCCAACTTTGAAACCGACTTGATGTTCCCGATTATCGAATACGCTGCAAAAATCGCAGGTATCGAATACGGTGCTGACGAAAAATCTAAAGTATCCCTTAAAGTTATCGCTGACCACGCACGCAGCATGACCTTCATGATTGGCGACGGCATTCTGCCCTCCAACGAAGGTCGTGGCTATGTACTGCGCCGCATCCTGCGCCGTGCAGTTCGTCATGGTCGCTTGATTGGTATCAACCAAATGTTCCTTGCTGGTGCAGTTGATATCGTAATCGAAATGTTCGGTCATGTTTACACCAACTTGGCTGAAAAACGCGAATACATCCAAAAAGTTATCGAAATGGAAGAAACCAGCTTCCTCCGTACCTTGAAACAAGGTAGCGAACTTTTGAATGAAGAAATCGCTAAATTGAAAGAAACCAACGGCACTGTTCTTGATGGCGCAACTGCTTTCAAACTGAACGACACCTTTGGCTTCCCCTGGGAATTGACTGCTGAAATTCTCGAAGAACATGGCATGACCATGGACAAAGCTGGCTTTGACGCTGCTCTCGAAGTTCAACGTAAAATGGCTCGTGATGCACGCGACGACAAAGCAGGCCGTCCTGTTATCTATAACACCAACGGTGTAGTAGTAGCTGACCTTAAAGTTGACGAAGCTGCAACTGCTGGTAAAATCGTACGCTTGTATCCTGCACAAGATGCACAACCCATTGAAACTGCTGGTGACGGCACTGAAGTTGCTGTTATCTGCGACGTAACTGCTTTCCACGCTGAAGGCGGCGGTCAATTGGGTGACATCGGTACCATTACTGCTCCTACCGGCGTAATCGAAGTAACCGTAACCAAAAAATTGCCTGACGGCGCTACCATCATGATTGGTAATGTTGTAGAAGGCGTTGTAAATGTTGGTGAAGAAGTAACCTTCACTGTACAAAACGCTCGTAAAAACGACATCGCTCGTAACCACACTGCAACCCACTTGCTCCATGCTGCTTTGAAACAAGTTCTCGGTGGTCATGTAAACCAAGCTGGTTCCTATGTTGGTCCCGACCGTTTGCGTTTTGACTTCTCTCACTTCTCCCAAGTAACTGAAGCTGAACTGAAAGAAGTAGAAGCAATCGTTAACGAAGAAATCTTGGCAGCTAAAGAAGTTGCTATTGAAGAACTTCCCATCGAAGAAGCTAAAAAACGTGGTGCAACCGCACTCTTCGGTGAAAAATATGGCGACGTTGTTCGCGTAGTAACCGTTCCTGAATTCTCCATGGAATTCTGCGGTGGTAGCCATGTATCTAATACTGCTCAAATCGGTATGTTCAAAATCGTTTCCGAAGCATCCACCGGTGCTGGCGTTCGCCGTATCGAAGCTGTAACCGGTCACGGTGCAGTTGAACATGTAAATGCAACTGAAACCATGGTTAAAGGCTTGGCTGCAGAACTGAAATGCCGTGTAAACGACGTTCCGGCTCGTTTGGAAGCATTGCAAGCTGAATTGAAAGCAATTCAAAAGAAAGCTGACGAATTGGCTGCACAAATCGCTAAAGCACAAGTTAGCAACGTTGCTGACCAAGTTCGCGATTTGAAAGGCGTTCCTGCTCTCGTACAAAAAGTTGAAGCTGACAGCGTTGACGCTCTCCGTAACTTGGGTGACCAAATGCGTGATAAAGTTGGCGGCGTTGTAGTATTGGCTGCTGTAATGGACGGTGGCAAAATCTCCATCCTCACCATGGCAACTAAAGACGCAATCGCTAAAGGCGCACACGCTGGTAACATTGTAAAAGCTGTTGCTAAAGTTTGTGGCGGTGGCGGCGGTGGTCGTCCGGATATGGCACAAGCTGGCGGTAAAGATGTTTCTAAAGTTGATGAAGCTCTTGAAGCTGCTTGGGGCATCATCGAGGATATGCTTAAATAAGAATTTATACGAAGCGTTCCACATTGTGGAACGCTTTGTTTTATGTTAAAATCATAGTATTAAGAGATAGGGAGGTATAACATTATGACTGAAATCTCTCAAGAAACTATGATGTTTAAACGCGAACCTGATAAACGTGAGGTTGCAGATACTATAAAAGAAGTTTATACTGCGCTTGAAGAAAAGGGCTATAACCCTGTGGAACAATTGGCAGGTTATTTGCTGAGTGGTGACCCTACTTACATTACCAGCTACAAAAATGCACGTAACACTTTGCGTCGTCATGAACGTTATGAATTGATTGAAGAGCTTGTAAAAAGCTACATCAAGACTTTGAACAAATAAGGAGAACATAAAAGATATGCGAGCAATGTCCCTTGACGTGGGCACTAAAACCATCGGCATCGCAACTAGCGATTTGCTGTGGATGATTGCCAATGGGGTAGAAACCATTAGACGTACCAGTGTGGAACGTGACTTCGCCCGTATTGGCGAGCTTATTAAAGAACACGAGGTTAGCACTCTTGTAGTTGGCTATCCTAAAAATATGAATGGTAGCATTGGCGAGCGTGCACAAATCTGTGAAGCTTTTGCTGAAGAACTGCGTACTCGTTTTCCCAATTGCAAGGTTGTACTGTGGGATGAACGCCTTTCCACCGTTGCTGCTGAAAAGGTTTTAGTTGACGCTGATATGCGTCGTAACAAACGTAAGAAAATTATTGATATGATGGCTGCTGTAGTTATTCTCCAAAACTACTTGGACAGCAAGCCTGCACACTGATAATCACCCCTTGCAACTGTTAAAAAATTGACAGAAGCAGGCAGGTATTATAGAATAAACCTATACTTTAAGAAAGAGGTGCCCGTAATGGAAAAAGATATTAAAAACGCTGAATTTGACGCTATGACTGAAGAAGAAATTCAAGATAGCATCGTAGTTTTGACCGACGACGAAGGTAACGAAAGCTACTTCATCGAAGAAATGGTATTGCCCGTAGGCGATAAACAATTTGCAATTTTGGTTGGCATCAACGAAGATTGCTGCGAAGACGAAGAATGCCATTGCCACGACCACGAAGATGAAGACGAAAATGTAATCATCGCTCGTATCGAATTCAACGAAGAAGGCGAACCTGAATACGTTGCTCCCACTGATGAAGAATTCGAAGCAGTAAAAGTTGCTTACGAAAAATTCTGGGAAGAAGAAGAGTAAAATATTGCCGGACGTTTTGTCCGGCATTTTTTTAGTACATATAAACTTTGATCATATGTAAATTTAATGTTTCTAGCAACAGGAAAATGCTAACGCACCTTCTAGTTGAAAATATCGCTGTCCACATATGCGCTTCTAAGATTATTCAATAACTTAGAAAGTACAGCTTAGGATGTGTCCAGTGCGATATTTTCTTTTATCGTCGCTACATTTTCCAATCGTTGCTGAGAAACATATAAATTTACTTTTTGAGGTATAGATGAATATTAGGAAGCTGATTTATATTGTATTCGCAATTGCCTGCATAGGTGTTGCGTCCGGTTTATTTTTACTAAACCAGTGGGGGGATAATAGCGATTTCGCTAAGAAGGGTGCGCAGATTGTTCACGTGAAGGTGGGGATGACTACCGCAGATATTGCGGATATGCTTCACGAAAAGCAACTTATTAAGAACCCTAAAGCCTTTAAGTTTGAAGCTCGCTTTAAAGGTTTGGCTACCAAACTTCAAGCAGGTATGTACAAGATTGAAGGCGGTATGAGCAATGGTGCCATTGTTAACGAATTTGCTAATGGTCGCATTGAACTCATCGACTTCATTGTTCCCGAAGGCTTTAACGTAGTTAAAACTGGTCGTAAGCTGGAAAGCTTAGGCTTGGGCAAGGCTGAAAAGTTCATTGAGCTTGCTAAGAACTACGCTCCTTACGATTATATGAAGACTGATAACCCTCACGTTATCTTTAAATCTGAAGGCTTCTTGTACCCGGCAACCTACAAAGTGCCCTATGGTGCAAGTGAAGAAGAATATTTGCATATCTTTGTTAGACATTTTAACGAAGTTATGGAAAAGCACGGTGTTCTTGATACTGTGAAGAAACGTGATTTGAATATGCGTGATGTAGTAAATATGGCTGCTATGGTTGAGATGGAAGCAGTTTACGCAGAAGAACAACCTCGTATTGCAGGTGTGTTCCTGAAACGTGTGGAAATTGGCATGCCCATTCAGTCTGATACTACCATTCAATATATTTTAGGTGCTCAAAAGGAAACCATCACTTTCAAAGATACTGAAATTGATAATCCTTATAACACCTACCAAAACTTCGGCTTGCCTCCCGGACCTATTGGCAGTCCTAGCTTGAGCGCGATTCAGGCTGTACTGGAACCGGAGCAAACTGATTATTTGTACTTTGTTGCACAAAACGATGGTCACCACCGCTTTAGCAGAACCTATGCTGAACATTTGCGTGCCATTGATGAGATTTATTACGGGAGATAAAAATGAGTAGAGTTTTAGTAAAACCTGAGCTGCTTGCCCCTGCAGGTAATATGGAAAAAGGCAAGATGGCTCTTTTGTACGGTGCAGACGCTATCTATTTAGGTGGCAAAGCTTTTAGCTTGCGTGCCTTTTCCGGTAACTTTTCTATGGAAGAAATTGAAGAGATTACTGCTTTTGCTCACAACTTGGGCAAAAAAGTTTATGTTACCGTCAATATTTTTGCTCATAACGAAGATGTAGATAAATTAGACGAGTATTTGCTTGGTTTGGAAAAAGCGGGCGTAGATGCGCTCCTCATTTCTGACCTTGGTGTGTGGAGCGTAGCAAAACGCGTTGTTCCCAAGATGCCCTTGCACGTAAGCACCCAAGCAAATACTACCAACTTTGAAACTGTAAAAGCTTGGGAAGCACTTGGTGCAGAACGTGTTGTTTTGGCACGCGAGCTTTCCCTCACAGAAATTGCTGAAATTGGCGCTAAGACCACCGTTGAATTGGAAACCTTCGTACATGGTGCAATGTGCATTTCTTATTCCGGTCGTTGCCTTTTGAGTGCGTTCCTTACCGGTCGTGATGGTAACCGTGGTGCTTGTGCGCAAGCTTGCCGTTGGGATTACACCATTCTGGAAAAAAATCGTCCCGGTGAGCAATTTGACATCCAAGAAGATCAACGTGGCACTTACATTATGAACAGCAAGGACTTGTGCCTCATTGACTACTTGCCGGAACTTATCCGTGCGGGCGTATGCAGCTTGAAGATTGAAGGCAGAATGAAGAGCGTGCACTATGTTGCTACTGTTGTAAGCACTTACCGCAAGGCTATTGATTCCTGCTTTGCTAATATTGAAAATTACAAAGTTCGTAAGGCTTGGCGTGAAGAACTGGAAAAAGTTTCTCACCGTCCGTACACCACTGGTTTTGCCCTTGGTAAGCCTGACGAAAATTCCCAAGTTTATACTACTTCCAGCTACGAACAAACTCATGACTTCGTGGGTATCGTAACCGGTTATGATGTAGAAAATAAACGTGCTCTCTTTGAACAACGCAACAATGTAAAAGAGGGTGAAGTATTAGAACTTTTAATGCCTGATGGAAAATTACTGGAAGTAACTTTAGCTGATATGCGTAATGCTGATGGCGAACATATTGACTGCGCACCTCACGCGCAAATGAAGTTTTCCATTGCCTGTGAGCAAGAACTTTTAGCTTGCTCTTTGCTCAGGAGGAAGGTTAAATGAGCGATTACGACCGAAGTATGATTTATGCCCAAGTTGAACCTGAACGTATTGCTGACGTCAACTGGATTATGGAAGGCTATGAACATCTTGCTTTAGTTGGCACTATTGACGGTAAAGCAGGCATTGTTAAGTTTTATGCTACTCCTGATACCTTCGATGATGTGATTGATATCTTGGAGAATATGCCTTTCAAAGTGGATATTTTGGAAGACTTTTGCGAAGAATTAATGTAAGACTTGTGGCAAATTCTTGAAAGATTGACACAAGAGTGGTAAAATACTAGGGTGGACTATGTCTAATTTGGTTAAGGTGGTGAAGTAATGACACGTTTGAACAGAGTTCTTGAAGTTATGGCAAAAGAACAGGTGGATTGTGTCATTATCAAGGATGAAACTACTATCCGTTATGTAACCGGTTTTAGTGGTGATTCCAGCTTGTTTTACCTTGACCGTTACAAAGGTATTTTGATTACCGATGGTCGCTACACCGAGCAAGCCAAGCATGAAATGAAAATGTTTCAAGTGTTGGAATACACTGGTAGCATTTGGGCTTGTGCTGCTGAACTGGCAAAGGATGCTAATGTAGTTGGCTTCGACGGAGCTTGCTTCACCTACGCAGATTATGTGGGATTAAAGGAACTCTTAGGTGAAAGCACTTACATGCAAAGCGTTGACTTTAGTGGTATCCGTCAAATCAAGGACAACAAAGAACTTGAGATGATGGTGCACGCTGCTCGCATTGCAGATGAAGCATTCTTTAAAATTCTTGATGACATTAAACCCGGTCGCACCGAGCGTTCTTTAGCAGGACGTTTGGAATATTATATGCGTGCCTTGGGTAGTGAAAAGGTTTCCTTTGATACCATCGTTGCTTCCGGTGTGCGTAGTGCACTGCCTCACGGTATGGCAAGCGACAAGGTAATCGAAGTAGGGGACTTTATCACTTTTGACTTTGGCGCTGTGTATAAGGGTTATCATTCCGATATGACCAGAACCGTTGTACTTGGTATGGCGATGGATTGGCATAAGGAAATTTACTCTGTAGTACAAGAAGCTCAGTACAAAGGAATGAAAGCTGCTCGTACTGGAATGACCGGACGTGAGCTGGATGCCATTGTGCGAGATAGTATTGCTGCCTGTGGCTATGGCGATTATTTTGTTCATGGCCTTGGTCACGGTGTGGGCCTGGAAATTCACGAACTGCCCAACATCAACAAACGTGGCAATGCTAAATTAGAAACTGGTATGATTTTTACCATTGAACCTGGTATATACATTCCCGGCAAAGGCGGGGTTCGTATAGAAGATACTGTTGTTTTGACAGAAGATGGAGCTAAGGCTTTGAACGGTGTCAAAAAACAGCTCATTGAAATTGTTTAATATTAAAACACAAATATTAGGAGGGCTAGATTTATGATTTCTACCAACGAATTCAAAACTAACGTAACTGTTACCATCGACAACGATCCTTGGCAAGTAGTTGAATTCCAACACGTAAAACCCGGTAAAGGCGCTGCATTCGTACGTGCAAAAATGCGTAATATGTCCACTGGTGCTGTAGTTGAACGTACCTTCAACGCTGGCGAACGTTTGCCGAAAGCTCGTATTGAACGCCGCACCATGCAATACCTCTATGAATCCGACGGCATGTTTGTATTCATGGATAACGAAACCTATGAACAAACCGAATTGAGCAAAGAAACTTTGGGTTCCGCTCTTAACTTCCTCCAAGAAAACATGGACGTTAAAATTATGAGCTATGAAAACCGCGTTTTGGGCGTTGACCTCCCGAACACCGTTAACCTGACCGTTGTTGAAACCGAACCCGGCATCAAAGGCGATACCGCTACCGGCGGCAGCAAAAACGCTACCATGAACACTGGTTATGTTGTTAAAGTTCCTCTGTTCATCAACGAAGGCGACGTTCTCGCTATTGATACTCGTACTGGCGACTACATCTCCCGCGCTTAATTTTAAAATGTTTAAAAGCAGTCCGAAAGGGCTGCTTTTTTAATTTCTTTTTCTCCAATTTTTTGGTATAATTACTCTATTAAAGACTTGGAGGTTTTTATGTTAGATTTTAGCACAATGATATATCGCATTCCTGCGTTATTGTTTGCTATAACCATTCACGAATATGCTCACGCACTGTGCGCTGACAGCATGGGTGACTCTACTCCTCGTCGTATGGGTAGATTAACCTTCAATCCTATGGCACATTTAGATGTCATTGGTGCATTGCTGTTGGTAGTTGTTGGCTTTGGTTGGGCAAAACCTGTTGCCATTAATCAAAACAACTTCCGCAATCGTAAAGAAGGCGTGATTAAGGTTTCCTTAGCTGGCCCTGCTTCCAACTTGTTCGCTTGCTTCTTGGCAGCGTTCATGGCAGCGCTCCTCAACAAATTTGGTATGATGGGCGATGGCATGTATAAGTTCCTTTTGTGGATGCAGCTTTATAACGTATGGTTTGCTTTCTTTAACCTGCTGCCCATACCTCCTTTGGATGGTAGCAAACTTGTTTCCGAAATGTTGCCCCCGTATCAAGCGTGGAAGTTTGAAAACTTCGTAGGGCAATATGGTATGTACATTCTCTTTGGTCTTGTTCTGACCGGCGCAATGGGTTGGATTCTCAATCCGCTGGCAAGAATGTATCTTCTCTTGGTAAATTCAATCATTGGTATTGTATTTTAGATTTATAATGTAAAGGGGTAATTATTATGAACAAAGGTAGAATTTTTAGCGCTATGCAGCCTTCCGGTCGCTTCCATTTGGGTAACTACATGGGCGCGTTGGAAAACTGGGTACGCTTGCAACATGAATATGAATGTTTCTTCTCCATCGTTGACTTGCACGCTTTGACTTCTTCTTATGCAGATACTTCCAAACTGCAAGAAAACGTTATGGAAATGGCTATTGACTGGTTGAGTGCAGGCATTGATCCTGAAAAGAACGTTATCTTCGTACAATCTCACGTTAAAGAACATGCTGAATTGGCACTGCTCCTCGGTATGAGCACTCCGCTTGGCTGGTTGGAACGTGTACCGACCTACAAAGATAAAATTCGTGACTTGGAAGGTACCAACAAAGATTTGCACACCTATGGCTTCTTGGGTTATCCTGTTTTGATGGCAGCAGACATTATGCTCTACAAAGCAACCTGCGTACCCGTAGGCGAAGACCAAACTGCACATCTTGAATTGACTCGCGAAATCGTGCGCCGCTTCAACCATATGTACAAAACCGATTTGTTCCCCGAACCGCAAGCAGTTTACTCCAAAGCTAAAGTTCTGCCCGGTATCGACGGTCGTAAAATGTCCAAATCCTATGGCAACACCATTCCCTTTGGTGCATCTGCTGAAGAATTGTGGCAACAAGTGCGTATGATGACCACTGACCCGAAACGCATTAAGAAAACTGACCCCGGTGATCCGGATGTATGTATCGTTTACCAATTCCACAAAGTGTTCAACACTGAAGAAGCAAACGATATTGCAGCAAAATGCCGTGCAGGTGAAATCGGTTGCGTACAATGCAAAAAATTGTTGACCGAAAAAATGAACAACATGTTGGCAGATATTCACATTAGACGTGAAGAACTGTCCAAGAAACCTGGTTACATCAAAGAAGTTCTGGAATTCGGCGCTCAACGTGCACGTGTTGAAGCTGAAAAGAATATGGCTGAAATCAAAGCTGCAATGAACATCTGGTAATTTATGGCTAATTTATCTATAAAAGTAAGTGACTTTGAAGGGCCTTTAGACCTTTTAATGCACTTAATTGAAAGAGATAAAATTGATATTTATGATATTCCCATTGTTTCCATTACGGAACAATACATCAGTTATTTAAGGGAAATGAGCGAATTTGATATGGAAGTTGCCAGCGAATTCTTGGTAATGGCGGCAACTCTCCTGCAAATTAAATCCCGCATGCTGCTTCCTAAAGAGATGGCAGCAGGTGAGGAAGAAGAAGCTGACCCTCGTCAAATGTTGGTTGAAATGCTCGTGGAATATCGCAAGATTAAAAAGAGTGCTGCTGCGCTTTTAGAAATGAAAGCTACTGCAGGTAAATGCTTTGCTCGTAGACCGTACTTTGAAGGTTGCGTGCAGCGTAATTTGCCTAACTACCACATCCGCGACCTGCTACTTGCATTGGCAGGCATTGTCAACGATGAGGAAAAGCCTACTGCTTTCATTGAACCCCAGGCTTTTAGCGTGCAGGAAAAAATGACCGATATCTTAGAACGTTTGAAGAGCGTAAGCTCCGGTTTTAGATTAAGTGATTTGTTTTCTGTAGGTTCAAGAGGCGAGAAGGTTGCTTCTTTCTTAGGCGTGCTTGAGCTTTTGAAGATTGGTGCTATTACCATTTCTCAAAGCGAGCAGTTTGCCCCAATTTATATTTTCGCTAAACAGGGAGAGCAATAAGCATGTATTATAACCATTTAGTAGGAGCCTTGGAAGCAGTTCTCTTTACTGCAGGCGAGCCTATTTCCGTTGCGGAAATTGCAGAGCTGTTGCAAATTGAGAAGCCCCAAGTTTGGGATCTCATTACCACTCTTACCAAGGAATACGAAGCTGAAAACCGCGGTTTAATGGTGCGTGAAATTGCAGGTGGTTACCAATTGGTGACTAAACCCATGCATTACAATTTGCTTGCCCAAATGGAAACCAACAAGGAAGTTAAGCTTACCAACGCAGGTATGGAAACTTTGGCGATTGTTGCCTTCAAGCAACCTGTTACCCGCGCTGAAATGGAAGCTATCCGTGGCGTAAAAGTTGACGGCGTAATCAACACTTTGTTGGAATTGGGACTGATTGCAGAAGCAGGCAGAAAGAAAGCTCTTGGTAATCCTATTTTATACGCAACTACTGATAAATTCTTAACCGTATTTGGTTTAAGCTCTTTGGCAGATTTACCCAATCCGGAAACTGCCGATATAGATGATTATCCTGCAGAAGAAACTGAACCTTCTCTTGCCGAACTGGAAAGAAACGGTCAGCAAACACTTTTGCTGGAATAGTAAGCACTTTAAAATTAAGGAGTTAATTTTAATGGAAGAACGTTTACAGAAGATTTTAGCAGCGGCGGGCGTTGCTTCTCGTCGTGAAGCTGAAAAAGTAATTACCGCAGGTAGAGTACGTGTTAACGGCAAGCTTGTTACTGAACTTGGTACCAAGGTTGACCCTAAAAAAGCACGCATTACTGTTGATGGCAAACCCATCAAAGTAGAAAGCAAAGTTTACTACCTGTTCAATAAACCTCGTGGGGTAGTAACCACCATGAGCGATCCCCAAGGTAGACGCACCGTTGCAGACTTTATGCAAGACAGCAAGGAACGCGTATTCCCCGTAGGTCGCCTTGACTACAACACCGAAGGTCTTCTTTTGATGACTAATGACGGTGAATTGGCACAAAAGCTGATGCATCCCAGTCATGAAGTAAATAAAACTTACGTGGTAAAAGTTCCCGGCATTGTTCCCCAAGAAAAGCTGGACTTACTGCGTGTAGGCGTTAAATTGGAAGATGGCATGACTGCTCCTGCTTTCGTAAATTTAATTGCTTATGACCACGAAAAGAACTACACCTTGTTCAACATTTCCATTCACGAAGGCAGAAACCGTCAAGTTCGTCGTATGTGCGACTTCATCGGCTTCCCTGTACGTGAGTTGAAACGTACCAAAATGGCAAACTTAACCATTAATGGTTTGGGCAAGGGCAGATATCGTGAACTTACTGAACAAGAACTTGCTGAATTGAAGAAGGCGGCTCGTATATGAGTAAAGTAATCATTATTGGTGGCGGTGCTGCAGGTTTACTTGCAGGTATTGCAGCTGCTACCTATGGTGCAGAAGTTACTATAATTGAAAAAATGCGTGTGCCCGGTAAAAAGATGCTCATTACCGGTAAAGGTCGCTGCAACATTACTAATGCAGGCGAACTGCAAGACATTATCAAGAACATTCCCGGTAACGGACGTTTCTTGAACAGTGCTTTGCGTCAATTTAGTAATGATGACATTGTGTGCCTTTTGGAATGTAATGGCCTTGAAACCAAGGTAGAACGCGGTAACAGGGTTTTCCCCGTTAGCGACAAGGCTAAGGATGTAGTAGATACTTTAGTTAAAATCTACACTGACTACGGTGGAAAGCTGATTACCGATTGCAAGGTTACTGAAATTACCGTTAAAGATGGCGTGGCAACAGGTGTTAAGACTACCAACGGTCACTTTACTGCAGATAAGGTTATCCTGTGTGCAGGCGGTGCTTCTTACCCCGGTACGGGTAGTGATGGCGGCGGCGCGAAGCTTGCGGCGAAGGTGGGGCATACCATTGTTCCCTTAAAGCCTTCTCTTGTACCCCTTGTTAGCGATTACGCCTACATTGACGATTTGCAAGGTCTTTCCTTGCGTAACGTAAGAGCAACCTTGTATGGTGACGGCAAAAAGCTCACTGATGATTTTGGTGAAATGCTCTTTACCCATTTTGGTGTAAGTGGTCCCATCATCCTTTCTTTAAGCAATATGGCAGCAGAAGCTTTGCATAAAGGTATGGAAGTAGAGCTTGCCATTGACCTTAAACCTGCTCTTAGCGAAGAAAAGCTTGATGCACGTATTCAACGTGACTTTGCAACCTACAGCCGTAAACAACTTGTTAACGGTATGAAGGACTTGCTGCCTCAAAGACTTATCCCTGTGGTTTGCGATATGGCGTACTTGGACGAAGAAGAATTCATTAACCAAATTAGCCGTGAAGAACGCAAACGCTTGGTAGATACTTTGAAGCGTTTTGTTGTGCCCATTACAGGAACTCGTCCCATTGCGGAAGCAATCGTTACCGCAGGCGGTGTTTCTGTTAAAGAAATAAATCCCAAAACAATGGAATCTAAACTGATTAATGGACTGTATTTTGCAGGGGAAGTAATGGATGTTGACGGTTATACCGGCGGCTTTAACCTGCAAGCTGCTTTCTCCAGTGGTTATGCTGCAGGGGTGGCTGCGTCCTCTTAAGAAGGTGAATGTAAGATGAAAAAGTTAGTTGTAGCAATTGATGGCCCTGCTGGCGCAGGTAAAAGCACTATCGCAAAGCTTGCTGCAGAAAAATTAGGTTATGCCTATATCGACACTGGTGCTATGTATCGTAGCGTTGCTTGGAAATTCTTGCAAACCGGTGAAGCTTTTGACGAAGCTTTCATTAGCAAGCTTTCTCAAGAAATGGTAATCGAGTTCAAGCCTGAAGCGAGCGTTAACAGAGTATTTGTTGATGGCACCGAAGTTACTGCTGCTATCCGTAGTGCAGAAGTAACCGCTAATGTTTCTCGTGTTGCTGCTATCGGAGCAGTGCGTGAAGCAATGGTTGACCAACAACGTCGTATGGGCGAAGCTGGTGGCGTTTTGATGGACGGTCGCGATATCGGTACTGTGGTATTCCCCAATGCTGAAGTTAAGATTTTCTTGACTGCTACCGTAGAAGAACGCGCTATGCGTCGTTACAAAGAGCTTGTTGCTAAAGGTGAACAAGTGGTTTTGGAAGAGCTGCAAAAAGATATTGCAGAACGCGACAAACAAGACATGGAAAGAGAAATCAGTCCCTTGCGTCAAGCAGAGGATGCGATTTACTTAGATACTTCCGATATGACCATTGACGAAGTAACTGCATACATTCTGAATTTGGTAGGTGAAAAAGAAAATGCTTTATGATGTTTTTCACGCTACTGTAAAGTTCATTTTGAAAGTTCTTTTCACCATCTTCCTGCGTATGGATGTAAAAGGTGAAGAAAATGTACCTATGAGCGGTCCTGTAGTGCTGGCTTGCAACCATATCAGCTTGCTTGACCCGCCTGTACTGGGAACTGCTGCTCCTCGTAAAGTTCAGTTCATGGCTAAGGCAGAACTTTTCGTTCCTGTACTTGGTACCATCTACAAATTACTTGGTGCTTTCCCTGTAAGACGTGGTGGCAATGATAAAGCTGCTATTAAATACGGCATCGACCTTTTGAAAAGCGAAGGCGTATTGGCAATTTTCCCGGAAGGCACTCGTAGCAGAACCGGCGAACTTGGCAAGGCTGCACCCGGTGCGTTGATGATGGCTAGCAAGGCGCTTGCGCCCATCGTACCTGCTTGCGTTGTAGGTACTGACGTGTTCCGCGTTGGTAAAATTTGGCCGAAAGTATCCGTACGTTTTGGCAAACCCATCTATTTCCCTAAAGACGAACCCATCACTAAAGAAGTTCTTAAAAATATGACTGATGAAATGATGGCTCGAATTGCAGAATTGCAAGCTGGTGTAAAAAATGGAAATTAAGATTGCAGAATACTGTGGCTTTTGCTATGGTGTAAAGCGTGCCGTAGAAATGGCAGAAAAGGCTGCTGAAGAAAAGGTTAATGGTGCAACCTTAGGACCTTTAATTCACAACCCGCAGTTTATCGCTGAACTTGAAAGCAAAGGCATTGCCTGCAAGGAAGATTTACAAGACTTTACCGCTGGTGAAACGGTTATCTTCCGTTCCCATGGTGTAGGCCCTGAAATCTACCAAAAGGCAGAAGAAATGCAACTGGATATAATCGACGCAACCTGTCCTAATGTGCGTATGGCACAGAAAAAAGCGTTCCAAGCTGCCCAAGATGGCTTTTATCCCGTAATTGTTGGTGAAAAAAATCACCCGGAAGTAAAAAGTATTAAAAAGTGGGCAGGAGAAAACGCAATTGTTGTCGAATGTATAGAAGATATCTCTAACGTGCCGCAGAAGGATAAGTATGCGGTTATCATCCAAACTACCTTTGAACTGCAAAAGTTTGAAGAAATCTTAGCAGAACTTCAAAAGGTGCGCGAGGGTGAATATAGGGTAGAGCGTACAATTTGCTTAGCTACATCGCAACGCCAAAACGCTGCCATTAAATTAGCAAGCGAAGTTGACGCTTTTATCGTGATTGGTGGACGCAATAGTGCTAACACTCGTCATCTGTACGAGCTTGTTGCTACTAAATGCGCTAAAGCTTATCACATCGAAACCGCTGCCGAACTAGATTCGGAAATGTTCAGAGATTGTATTAAAATTGGAATCACGGCAGGAGCATCAACTCCCGACCGTTTAATTAAGGAGGCTATTATAGCAATGGAAAACATGGATTTTGAAAGTTTGTTGGCACAAAGTGAGGAGGTAAACGTATATCCCGGTAAAATCGTGGAAGCTACCGTTATTCAATTGGATAAAGATGGCGTATATGTAGATTTTGGCTATATGCGCGAAGGCATTGTAACCTATCCGGAATGGTCTTTGACTGAAACCGCTGAAGAATTGATGGCTACCATCAAAGTTGGCGACAAAGTAGAAGTTAAAGTTATCCCCGGTACTTCTAAAGACGACTTTGTTCGTATGTCCAAAGTTAAAGCTGAACGCGACGCAGCTTGGAAAAACGTTGCAGAATTGGCAGAAGGCGAAAAACGCGCTGCTTCCGTTAAAGTTATCCGCATCATCAAAAATAAAGCTAAAAACATCGTTGGCTTGGCAGTTGCTGTTGAAGGCGTAGAAGGCTTCATGCCTGCTTCCCACGTTGAATTGAAACGTGTAGAAGACTTCACCGGTTATGTTGGTCAAGAAATGGAAGCTGAAATCATCGAAGTTGACCTCGAAAAGAAACGCATCGTTGTTTCTCGTCGCGACTTGTTGAAAGCTGAAAAAGAAGCTAAAGCTAAAGCTTGGAAAGAAGCTAAAGAAGCTCGCATCGCTGCTGCTAAAGAAGCTCGCGCTGCTGCTGAAGAAGCTGCTTACGCTTCCGTTGAAGAAGGCACCACCGTTGCAGGTAAAGTTGTTAAAGTTGCTGAATTCGGTTTGTTCGTAGAAGTTGGCGCTGGCCTCGTTGGCTTGGTTCACAACACCGAACTCTCCTGGAACCGCAATGCTAAAGCTGAAGAAGTTGCACAAGTTGGTGACGAAGTAGAAGTATTCATCAAAAAAATCGACCGCGAAAACAAACGCGTTGCATTGTCCATCAAAGCTACCCAAGAAGATCCTTGGAAAGTTGAAGCTGGCAAATTGAACGTTGGCGAAATCGTTGAAGTAGAAGTTCTCCGCTTCTTGCCCTTCGGCGCTATCGTTAAAATCAGCGACAAAGTAGAAGGCTTGGTTCACATCTCCGAAATCGCTGAAGAACGCATCGCTAAAGCTGACGACGTTCTCGAAGCTGGTCAAATCGTTAAAGCTCAAGTTCTGAAAATGGACCTCGAAGGCAAAAAAATCGGCCTGAGCATCGTAAAAGCTGCTCATGCTGCTGAACAAGCTGAATACAGCTCCTACCTGAACGGTTCCGCAGGCTTGACCCAAGACCTGTCCGAACAACTTCAATAATTAGAGGAATGACCGATGAAGCGCGCTCAACGCAAACTAGAACATATTAAATATGCTTTAGAGCTTGGCGATGGGCCTAAGAGCACGCATTTTGAGGATATTCGTTTCTTACATAATTGTCTGCCGGAAATTAATCCGGCAGACATTATTTTATCTGGCGAAGTATTTGGCAAACACTTGCGTTTGCCTTTTTTAATAGATGCTATTACCGGAGGAACGGATGCCGTTGCAGATGTGAATGCTAAGGTCGCTCAAGCTGCTGCTGACTTAGGTATTGCCATGGCTGTAGGTTCCCAATACGGTGCAGTACGTGATAAAGTAGGCTATGCAAGCTACGAAATCGTGCGTAAGTATAATCCTGATGGCATTGTTTTTGCAAACATCAGCGCTCTTGCTACGCCCGAACAAGCGAGCGAAGCTGTACGAATGCTTAACGCAGATGCTCTCGAAGTGCATCTTAATCCTGCCCAAGAGCTTTTCATGAGCGAAGGGGATAAAGATTTTAGAGGTCTTTTGGATAATATGCTGCGTATCCGTGAGGGAATTGATGTTCCTGTAATTGTTAAAGAAACTGGCTGTGGCATCGCTAAAGAAGAATACGCTCGCCTTAAAGCTGCAGGCTTTACTTGCTATGACTGCGCAGGTGCAGGTGGAACTAACTTCCCTGCCATTGAAGCAGCTCGCTACGGCAAAGAACTCACTGCAGATTTTGCAGGCTGGGGCTTGCCCACAGCTTGGACTTTGCTTGACGGAGCAACTACTTGCACGCAAGATGACTTCCTGATTGCCAGTGGTGGTATTCGTAATGCAAGCCAAGTAGCTAAAGCCTTTGCCCTTGGTGCAGATTTAGTAGGCATTACCGGAATTGCACTGCGCCTTATTCAAGAAGCAGGTGTAGCTGCAGTTGTTACTTACTTTGAAGAATTAGGCAAAGAGCTTACAAATTATATGCTCCTTTTGGGAGCAAAAACTCCCTACGATTTACGCAAGGTACCTGTAATTTTTACCGGTGAAACTGCAAATTACATTGCCAATAGGGGCTATGACTTAGCAGCTTTAAGTAAAAATAGAAGATAGTAAATATACGAAAAAGCGTATGGTAAAAACCATACGCTTTTTTTAGTTTGCCGCCCCTGCAAGGGGAGGGGGACCGCCTTAGCGGTGGAGGGGTTATTTCAAAACAGTCACTTGAGTTACACGCATGCGCGCTTCAATAATTTCTACCAGGTCACCGCCACTGGTTTCAACAACGTTGGCAGCAAGGATGGTCTCCATTGCAGCTTGTGCTTCTTCAGCAGTGATATCGGTGCGAGGATCAGTTACAGTGATTACTTTAGTGTCGCCTTCGGCGGTTTTGAATACGAGTTCTAATACTTGTTCCATAGTTTATCAAGTCCTTTCTTATTTACGTTCCCACATAATGAGTTTTAAGAGTAAGCGTGCTACTGCATGCCAAAACTTATTCCAAATGTTCATAGGCAAGTACCTTATTCTTCGACAAGCTCACTTCTGTCATTGAGCATAATGTTGACCATGTTGTTAGCCATCAAGCCTGCCAAAGCATTGCCTGCTTCGTACAAGCTTTCCACAGCAGAATCCTCCTTGATTTCGCTATAGGTACGGCTTTTGGTGCGAGTGCTGCCGTCAGCGTTCACGCCATCCTCCACATTGATTACTAAACTGCGTTTAATGAGTTGTTGGTTAATAGTCATTTCACTTCAATCCTTTCTTAGTTAAACATTTCGCTTTTAAAGTAGTAGTCGTAATACCATTGCGCCTTTTCTCGTAAGGCAGTACCACCTGGGCGCATGGCCCTGTTGAAGGGCAAATCAGGTAAGTACCATAAATCCCAACGCATCTCCTTATCGCCACTGCCTGGTCCGTAGCCATCAATGAAGGCAGCTTCGGCGTGAGTCATCACGTTGGAGAAGTTAATGTCAATTTCAAGGGCGTGTGCCAGAATGGCAATCACCTGTGACATTTTCTCCAGTTGCACCGGAGTAGGGGGCTGTTCGCCAAAATCTACACGACCGTGACCGTAAAGCCTGCCTTCCGCACAACAGCACAAGGCAATGGAAACGCTCTCCTTGTTGCGGTTAAAAGTGTGGAACTTGGTTTCAAGTAAGGTCTTACAGGTGATGTACAGCTCGCCATCCTTACCAATGTTGAAGTGGTAATCATCGTAGGCATCGTTGTAGTTACCTGCTGTCCAGTGAAGATAAATCTTCTTGGCGTAGCCTCTTGCTTCACGAGCAAGCTTGTGCAGCTCCTTGTGAGTGATTGTTTTAGGTTTAGGGACTATCAGTTGTTTCACATCCTTTCTTTGTAAGTTGAGTTGGTGTTGTTCCGCGCGGTTGGTTTTGCACCTCTCACTCTTATAATGGGCAAAAAAATGAAAAAGGGGACAAAACTTTTTGAAAAAATTTATTTCGCAAGTTATGTCCCTTTTGGATATTTTTAAGCCATTATAAGGGTGAATCTTCTTTTTTTCTTTTTCTTTTTTTCTTCTGCCGTCTAAAAAGCAAATCCGTAGGATTTGCCTCCTTGTTCTAAAGTTAGTACTAACTTAGAGTTATATTATGTCTTACAAAAGCAACCAAAATATTGAAAAAGCCCTACTCTTTTCTTAGAGCAGGGCTTAAAAATTAACTATTAAAATTTTTTCTAAAGATTGACAGTGCTTCCGCTTTTTGACGTTTAATAGTGCGTACACTACAGTGATAGTGCTTTGCAATCTGTTCATTACTTTGACCGTAATGATAATACATCTTTAGAATGTTGCTTTGACGGTCTGTAAGCATTTTAAAAATTTGCATTATAGCGAAATTAGTAGCTGTTTCTTCTAAAGGTTCGCATATTTGCATTAATAACACTTCTTCAGAATGTACTTGATTGTTTTCGCTAATGTTTTGTTTTTTAGTGAGACGATTGAGTTCGTAGTACAAATGGCATTGAATTAGACCGGGTAACTCCTTGTAATTAGCACCATTATAACGGTGGATGAAACTAAGGAAAATAGTCCAAGCAGTGTTAACTGCATCTTCACCTAAAGAAATATAAACGCTTTCTCTGCGTGATTCTTTGAGGATGAGTGGTTTGAACTGTTCACAAAGTTGATCGATAGCTTCCTGATTAAATTGTTGTGCCTTTTGAACTAAATCTTGTAGTTCTTCCTGATACTGCTTGGAACAACGTGGTACTGCTAAATCATTACAACACGTTTTCTTAGCGATAAGAATCTCCTCTTTTCATTTAAGACATGTACTTCATCCATCTCTGGACAAGTTCAAAATACCACGCTTTTATGGAAATAGCAAGGAAATGTCCTGTTAATCGGACATTTAATATATAATGTTAAAGTAATGCCATAAAATTAAGGCAATCAATAAAGGAGATGATATTAGTGATAAACGATAACTTTGAAAAAGAGCTTGCCCAATTTGGAGATACTATTAAAAAAGTTAGAGAGTACAGGGGACTTACCCAGGAAGATATTGTAGCAAAAACAGGTATTGCCCGTTCTACATTGGTGGAGATTGAAAAGGGAAGACGCTCTTTGATAGGGATAAACGGATTATTATTGTGCAGAGTTCTAGAAATTAGACCTGATACTCTCGCGATGGTAGCGTTCAAAAATTGGAAGTACCCTGTGAAAAAGGTAGAGTGGTGAGAGATTATTTGTTACCTTGAAAAAAATTGATAGTATGTTATAATAAATGCAGAGAGATTCCTGATGTTGGTCCGTCAGCTCTCTCCGCAATCTAATTTGACATCGAAGGAAAGGCTGGCTTGCCAAAGCTGGCTTTTTTTCGTTATATGGACAAGTTATTATCTACATAGCGAAATAATGTTAACAACTAGTATTGCAAAAGCAATCATCAAAGATAATGTTTGAAACACTGACATGCTAACACCTCCCCGCTAAAAGCGGAGCAGCAGACTCATCAAAAATCTCTCTGCGAAAATTATATCATATAATATTGATTAAAACAAACATATATTCTGAAATAGAAGTGTGGAGTTTCACTTGGCTTACATAATTTCATGAAATAAAATTTAGAATGAGGTGATTACTATGTTCCACAAAGTTAAAGAAGTTAAAGCAATTGATGATTTTAAATTGCAAGTTTGTTTTGAGGATAAGACTGTAAAAATTTATGATGTTGTACCTTTGTTTAATAAGTGTAATGTATTTGAAGCTCTGCGAGATAATAAAGATTTATTCTGTTCCGTTAAGGTTGATTCTGGTGGTTATGGTATCAGTTGGAACGATGAGATCGATTTGTCTTGCAATGAACTTTGGGAAAATGGAGTCTTTGTAGAGTATAAAGCTGTTATTCAAGAATTTTTCGCTGTCTATGAAAGCGCTTACAAGTGCGAAGAAATTAGTACAGGTGGGGCTATTGGAAAAGAACTGTAAGTAGCTAAATATTTTAAGACTAAAGTTAAAAGCAGTTCCGCAAAATGCGGAGCTGCTTTTTTATTTAAGAGTATAGAGGACTTAAATTGGAGTATCCTGTTAAAGGTATAGAGTGGTAGGGGGAAGAGTGTTTAAATATTTTGTACATAAATAGAAAGACACTCTTTATTCTAAGCGAATAAAGAGTGTCTTTCGTGCTTCAGTTGTACCAAAAAGCAAAAAACCACTCCAACTAATTATATGAACGCAGAAGCGGAAAGGTTCATTAGTTGGAAGGTATGCAGACAGCATTGCAACCTACTGCCCACACAAATATTTTACTGTTTTTTACCTTTACTTGCAATATAATTACGTAAAATAGGCAAATATTTATGGTGTTGCCTCCCGCTTTGTAATATAATGTAATTTAATATAAAAATATAAAAACATGATTCTAAAATATCAACTTCTTACGTTATTTCAATGGAAATCTCCATGAAGCGTGTTCTCGGCAAAAAAATCGCCATCCTTGCGGATGGCGATTTTGCAGTCTGTCAAAAAACTTGTTTTTTGACAGACTGTCAGAGGTCACTAAAGCCGTCAAGACAAGCAACTCGCACTCGTCGGCGTACAGGTGGTACGGTAGAGGGCGAGTTGCGCAGTAAGTCAAAACCCTTGCGTAGCAAGCTTTTTTGCTTGTTCGTTTTTTGCAAACAGACAGGAAACC
>CALCHC010000101.1 GCA_937901335.1 uncultured Phascolarctobacterium sp.
ACTGACCCCAATCCGAAAGTTGCGGGTAGAGGCTTGGAATATTTGCGTTTGCAAAATATTGAAGTAGTTACTGGTGTGTGTGAAGAAGAAGCTTTAAAGCTTAACGAAAAGTTCTTCTGCTGGATTACCAAACAACGCCCGTTCATTAGCTTGAAATATGCAATGACTTTGGACGGCAAGATTGCTGCTCATACCGGTGATAGCAAGTGGATTACCGGAGAAGAAGCTCGCACTTACGCACATCTTTTGCGTAAACAACACGATGCAATTTTAGTTGGCATTGGTACTGTTTTGGAAGATGATCCGGAACTTACTACTCGTATGGTTAAGGGCAAGAACCCCATCCGCATTGTACTGGATAGCACTTTGAAAGTTTCTTTGATGTCCGCAGTGCTTAACGCTGCAGCGGAAACCATCATTGTTACTGGTCTTGAAGCTGACGCAATTAAGGCAGAAGCAATTTCTGCGCTTCCTAATGTAGAAGTTATTCGTTTGCCTTTGGAAAATGGCAAGATTCCTTTAGATTTGCTCATTATCCAACTTGCGAATCGCAATATTACCAGCTTGCTTGTTGAAGGTGGCAGTGAAGTTCACGGTGCTTTCAAAGATGCAGGCTTGGCAGACAGAGTGTATGGCTTCATCGCACCGAAGGTTGTTGGTGGTAAAAATGGTTTTACTCCTGTTGGCGGCGTAGGTAGCGCAACCATTGAAGAAGGTTGGCAATTAGATGAAGTGGAATATAAATTGCTTGGTCAAGATCTTTTGATTACAGGCAAAATTAAGGAGGCTTAAAATGTTTACAGGCCTTGTAGCAGAACTGGGAACTGTGCAGAATTTAGCTCGTCAGGGTGAATCCTACCACCTTACAGTTGCTGCTAAAAAAGTTATGAATAATTTAAAGATAGGTGACAGTGTAGCGGTTAACGGTGCTTGCCTTACTGTCGTGGAAATGACGGAAGGTAGTTTTACTGCGGACGTAATGCCCGAAACGGTGCGTCTTACCAATATTGGTGACCTGCGTGGCGGCGATAGGGTGAACCTTGAAAGAACCTTGCGCTTGTGCGATGGTTTGGATGGTCACATCGTCAGCGGTCACGTGGAAGGCTTGGGTACAATCCTTAGCCAACGTCCTGAGGGTATTGCAGTTGTAGTAACTGTCAGCGCAGAACCGAAGCTGTTAAAATATATTTTGCCTAAAGGTAGCATTGCTATCGACGGCATTAGCTTAACCGTAACCAAAGTGACGGACAGTAGTTTCTCCGTTTCTTTGATTCCGCACACTGCCAAGGAAACAACCTTGGGCTTTAAAGCAGTGGGAGACAAGGTAAACTTGGAAACTGACATTATTGGCAAATACGTTGAGCGTATGCTTGGCTTCCATAACAAGGAAAACCAAGAGCTTACTCTTGACAAGAATATATTGATGGAAAATGGTTTTATCTGAGGAGGATAACTATGGAAGAAAAATTTAAGTACAATACCATTGAAGAAGCAATTGCTGCTATTAAAGCAGGCAAAATGGTATTGGTTACTGACGATGAAGATCGCGAAAACGAAGGCGATTTGATTATGGCAGCAGAGCTGTGCACTCCTGAAGCTATTAACTTTATGGCGAAGGAAGCTCGCGGTTTAATCTGCATGCCTGCTGCTGGCGAAGTTATGGACAAGCTGCAACTTGGTGCTATGGTTAGCAAAAACACTGACAACCACGAAACTGCTTTTTCCGTATCCATCGACCACGTTGATACCACTACTGGTATTTCTGCTTATGAACGTGCTTACACTATGCAAAAATGCTGTGATGAAGGTGCACAACCTGGCGATTTCCGTCGTCCCGGTCACGTGTTCCCCTTGCGTGCTAAAGAAGGTGGCGTTCTGGTTCGCACTGGTCATACTGAAGCAACTGTTGACCTTTGCAAATTGGCAGGTTTGAAACCTGTAGGCATTTGTGTTGAAATTATGGATGATGATGGTCAAATGATGCGCACTCCGCGTTTAGTAGAGTTCGCTAAAAAACATGACCTTGTATTCGTTACCATTGCTGACCTTGTAGCATATCGTAAGAACCACGAAAAAATGGTACATCGTGTAGCGGAAGCTGACCTGCCCAGCAAATATGGCAAGTTCAGAATCATTGCTTACGAAAATGATTTGGACGATTTGTGCCACGTTGCTATTGTTAAAGGTGATATTGCAGGCAAAGAAGATGTGTTGGTGCGCGTTCACTCCGAATGTTTGACTGGTGACGCACTTGGTAGCTTGCGTTGTGACTGCGGTGACCAACTTGGTAACGCACTGCGTATGATTGAAAAAGAAGGTTGCGGTGCAGTAATCTATATGCGTCAAGAAGGTCGTGGCATTGGTCTTGCTAACAAGATTAGAGCATATGCTCTCCAAGACAAAGGCTTAGACACTGTTGAAGCTAACGTACAACTGGGCTTTGCTCCTGATCTGCGTGATTACGGTATTGGCGCACAAATCCTTGGTGATTTGGGCTTGTCCAGTATCCGTTTGATTACTAATAACCCTGCAAAACGTATTGGCCTTTCCGGTTACGGTATCACCATTACTGAACGTGTACCTTTAGTAATCGAAGCCAACGAATATAATGAATTCTATCTCGATATTAAAGAAGAAAAAATGGGCCATGAACTGCATTGCGATTGCGGTTGCCACAAATAAGGAGGATATATAAATGAACGTATTAGAAGGTAAACTTACTGCAAAAGGTATGAAAGTAGCTATCGTTGTAGCTCGTTTTAATGAATTTATCACTAGCAAATTGATGGGTGGCGCAGTTGACTGCCTGGTTCGTCATGAATGTGCTGACGAAGATATCACTGTTGTATGGGTTCCCGGTGCTTTCGAAGTACCCCTTGCTGCTAAAAAACTTGCTGCTACCGGCAAATATGATGCTATCATTTGCTTGGGTGCTGTAATTCGTGGTGCAACTCCGCACTTTGACTATGTTTGCGCAGAAGCTTCCAAAGGCATTGCTCACGTTTCCATGGAATACAGCTTGCCCGTTGCTTTCGGCATCCTGACCACTGAAAACATTCAACAAGCTGTTGAACGTGCAGGCACCAAAGCAGGTAATAAAGGCGTAGACGCAGCGATGACTGTCATCGAAATGCATAATCTGTTCAAAAACATCTAAAAATTTGCTATAAGCACCGTTATGCTTTGTCACAGTTTGCTTATTTGCTCGACGTACTATTAGTACGCCATCGCTTCATAAGCTTCACTGTTCCTCGCCTTCCGGTACTTCTAACAAATTTTTAAGTTTTTGCATTGTTTAATATAGGAGATACATAAATGGAACAAGATATTTTAACAAAAGGTACAGTCCCGGGCGTGCGCATTTACGCTCTGCGTACTACCAATTTGGTACGTGAAGCTGCAAAGCAACACAACTGCTCTCACTTGGCAAGTGCTTGCTTGGGTAGAGCAATGAACGGCGCTTTGCTTTTGGCTGCTACCATGAAAGATAATGAACGCATCACCCTGCGTTTTAAAGGTGATGGCCCCATCGGCGAAATTGTTGCTGATGCGGAAGGTGGGCACGTACGTGGCTATGTAGAAAACCCCGACGTTTTCCTGCCGTTGAAAGATGGCAAGCTCGATGTTGGTGGCGCAATTGGTAATGGTAACATCATTGTTACTCGTTATTTGCAAAATTCCGAGCCTTTCACCGGTTACTGCGAATTGCAAGACGGTGAAATTGCTAGCGATTTGACTAAATACCTTTACGAATCCGAACAAACTCCTGCTTCCGTAGCACTTGGTGTTTTGGTGGATAAAGAAGGCGAAGTAACTGTTAGCGGTGGTTACTTTGTACAAGCTATGCCCGGTTGCGAAGAAGAAGTTCTGGAAAAGTTGGAACACAATGTAACTTATATGCCTTACGTTACCCAACTTCTGGAAATTGGCTTCAGTCCTGAAAAAATGATTGAAATCATTGGTCGTGAACTGGAAGTTGATATTAAGGAAAGCTATCCTGTTGAGTTTAAATGTCGTTGCAGCCGTGAACGTATCGAAAGTGCATTGCTGGCAATCGACAAAGCTTCCTTGGAAGAAATGAGCCAAGATGAATTTACCGAAGCTCACTGCCAATTCTGTAATACCACTTATAAATTTAGTTCTGACGAGATTAAAGCATTACTTGCAGACAAATAACTGATTGACAAAACGAACTATCGTTTGTATAATAAACGTAAGCAGTAAGAATAAAAGTCAGGAGGACTTATGATGGATACAGAAAAAACTAGAGCATTAGATGCAGCGTTGCGTCAAATTGAAAGAGATTTTGGTAAAGGTTCCATCATGCGCTTAGGTGAAGCTAGCGCAAAAATGAACATCGAAGTAATTCCCACTGGTGCTTTGTCTTTGGACATTGCTCTTGGTGTAGGTGGTATTCCCCGTGGTCGTGTTATCGAGATTTATGGTCCTGAATCTTCCGGTAAAACCACTGTTGCTTTACATATGATTGCAGAAGCTCAAAAAATGGGCGGTTATGCAGCGTTCATCGATGCTGAACATGCACTTGACCCGGAATATGCTCGTAAATTGGGCGTTGACGTAGATAACCTTTTGATTTCTCAACCGGACAATGGCGAACAAGCTTTGGAAATTGCTGACGCTCTCGTTCGCAGCGGTGCTATCGATATTATCGTAATCGACTCCGTAGCGGCTTTGGTTCCTCGTGCTGAAATCGAAGGCGAAATGGGTGACTCTCACGTTGGTTTGCAAGCTCGTTTGATGAGCCAAGCTTTGCGTAAATTGACTGGTTTGATTGCTAAATCTAAATGTGCAACTGTTTTCATCAACCAAATTCGTGAAAAAGTTGGCGTTATGTTTGGTAACCCGGAAACCACTACCGGTGGTCGTGCGTTGAAGTTCTATTCTACTATTCGCATTGACGTGCGTAGAGTAGATACTTTGAAAAACGGTAACGATATGATTGGTAGCCGTACTCGCGTTAAGATAGTTAAAAATAAAATCGCTCCGCCGTTCAAACAAGCAGAGTTTGACATTATGTATGGCGAAGGTATTTCCCACGAAGGTTGCCTGGTTGACTTGGGTGCTGAACTGGAAATCATCAACAAGAGCGGTGCTTGGTATTCCTACGGTGATGTTCGTTTAGGTCAAGGTAAGGAAAAAGTTAAAGATTTCCTCCGTGAAAATCCTGAACTCGCTAAAGAAATCGAAACCAAGATTCGCAACGTGACTGTTGCAAAAGCTGGCGCAGACAGCGAAGAAGCTAATGATGTTGAATAAGAAAACCAAGAATAAATTGGATACTTTTGAGCAGGTTTATGGCTACGCCATGAACCTGCTTAATTATCGTGATTACAGCAGTAAAGATATGCTGCTGAAATTAAAAAGTAAGGGCGCATCTGAAGAAGATGCTCTGAAAGCGGTTGAAAAATTATTAGAAAACCGTTTTATAAATGAAGAGCATTACGCTCAGCAAGTGTTTCGCGCTTGGCTAAGCAAAAAAACTTACGGTAGACAGCATCTTGCCATGGAGCTGTATCGTAAGAATGTAGCAGAGGAGTGCGTTCCTGAAATTATGGCAGCGTTTACTGATGAGATGGAGCGTCTTAATGCTGAACATGCCACGAAGGAATTTATTTCTCGAAACAGAAGGAAATTACAAAATTATGATGACAAATTAGTTGCTGCTGCAGGTCGTTTTATGATGAATCGTGGTTTTGCAACTAGGTATATACAAGTTCTATTGGAAGCAATACGTGCGGAGAGCAATATATAGTAGTAAACTTGACTTTTTTGTCAATTTTATTTAAAATATAGGTATCCAATCGTGTTAAATTCTCAAGTTATTTATGAGGCAACACTTTTGAAGTGGTTGCCTTGTTTTTTGCCCTTATTAGAATTTTATAATACGTATTCAAATTAAATATAGATTACAGAATTCAATGGAATAAGGACATTTGAGACAGGCGCAATAATTGAGCCTGTTATTGTTGTGTAAAAAAACTTTTGAAACAATCATTAAATTAGGAGGTGAAGATCATTTTAGCGATTATTGGCACTGCTGTTGTTGTTGGTTTGGCTGGTGGCGCAATTGGCTATTTAGTTCGCAAAAATGTAGCTGAAAGCAAAATTGCAACTGCTGAAGAAACTGCTATCCGCATTATTCAAGAAGCAGAACAAACCGGCGAAGCAAAACGCAAAGAAGCCCTCATGGAGGCAAAAGAAGAAATCCATCGTATGCGTTCTGAAATGGAACGTGAAAATAAAGAAAGACGTGCTGACTTGCAACGTCATGAACGTCGCTTAGTTCAAAAGGAAGAAAACTTGGACAAAAAGATTGATTCCTTTGAACGTAAAGAAGAAAAACTCGCTTCTAAAGAAGCTCGTTTGAATGCAGCTCAAGATAAAGTTGATGCTTTGTATCAAAAACAAATGGACGAATTGGAACGTCTTTCCGGTTTGACCAGTGAAGAAGCTAAACAAGAATTGCTTGATTCTCTTGCTGATGAAGTTAAACATGAATCTGCAATGCTCATTAAAGATTTAGAGCAACAAGCTAAAGACGAAGCTGATAAAAAAGCTCGTGAAATTATTTCCTTGGCTATTCAACGTTGTGCAGCTGACCACGTAGCAGAAACTACCGTTTCTGTTGTAGGTTTGCCTAATGATGAAATGAAAGGCCGCATTATCGGTCGTGAAGGTAGAAACATCCGTACTTTGGAAACCTTGACCGGTATTGACTTGATTATCGACGATACTCCGGAAGCAGTAATTATTTCCGGTTTTGACCCGGTGCGTCGTGAAGTAGCACGTATCGCATTGGAAAAATTGATTAATGACGGTCGTATCCATCCGTCCCGTATTGAAGAAATGGTCGAAAAAGCTCAAAAAGAAGTTGAGCAAAAAATTAAGGAAGCAGGCGAACAAGCTACTTTCGCAGTTGGCGTACATGGCTTGCATCCTGAATTGATCAAATTGCTGGGCCGTTTGAGATATCGTACCAGCTATGGTCAAAACGTTCTGAACCATTCCGTAGAAGTAGCTAACTTGGCTGGTATTATGGCATCTGAACTTGGTGTTGATGTAATGCTCGCTAAACGTGCAGGCTTGCTTCACGATATTGGTAAAGCAATCGACCATGAAATGGAAGGCTCCCACGTGGAAATTGGCGGCGAAATTGCTAAAAAATTCCGCGAATCCGAATTGGTTATCAACGCAATCGTTGCTCACCATGGCGATGTAGAGCCTAAGAGCATTGAAGCTGTTCTCGTTTCTGCAGCGGACGCTGTTTCTGCAGCTCGCCCCGGTGCAAGACGTGAAACTCTCGAAAGCTATCTGAAACGTTTAACTCGATTGGAAGAGATTTCTGAGTCTTTCGATGGCGTAGAAAAATGCTTTGCAGTACAAGCAGGTCGTGAAATCCGCATTATGGTTAAACCGGAAGTTATTGACGATGCTTCTGCAATTCTGTTGGCACGTGATATTTCTAAGAAAATTGAAGCAGAGATGGAATATCCCGGTCAAATCAAGGTTGTCATTATCCGTGAAACCCGCGCTGTAGACTATGCAAAATAATTATGTTTTCTTTTGAAAGAGTGGGTTTCATACCCGCTCTTTCCGCTTATACAAGCAAATTAAAAATTGAATAATGGAGGTGAAAACGATGCAGGCTAAAGAAATAGAAGCACTGATCACCGATTTGGTAACACCCGTACTTGAAGGTACCGATTTGACATTGGTTGATGTTGAGTATGTACGCGAAAAGGACTGGTACTTACGCATTTTCATTGATAAGGAAGGTGGCGTTGAAATTGACGACTGCCAACTGGTTAGTGAAAAATTAACTACCATACTGGATGAAAAGGATCCCATCAAGGATAAGTACTTCTTGGAAGTTTCTTCTCCCGGTATCGACCGTCCGCTGAAAAAGGATGCAGACTTTGAAGCGGCTTATGGCACTAAAGTGGATATTCAGTTTTATGCTCCTTGGGAAAATATGAAAACCTTGGTTGGCGTACTGGTATCTCACGATGCAGACTGCATTGAAGTTAAGAAAATTATTAAAGGCAAAGAGTTCAAAAATCCTGTAAAGATTGAAAGAAACCTCATTGCCTATGTTAGACCGCATATAGATTTTTAAAAATTAAAGATTGGGAGGCGTAGGAATTGAACGCAGATTTTATCTTGGCAATCCAAGAATTGGGAAAGGAGAAAGGTATTGAACCTGAACTTCTGTTCCAAGCTGTTGAAGAAGCTTTGGTAACTGCTTATAAGAAAAATTTTGGTTCCAACCAAAATGTTAAAGTAGAAATGAACAAAGAAACCGGCGAGTTTCATGTTTTTGCAATTCGCACCGTTGTAGATAAAGAAGAACTTGAAGATAACGAAATGTCTTTGGCTGATGCTAAAGAAATCGATGCTCGTTATGAAGTAGATGATATTGTTGAAATCGAAGTTACTCCGAAAAACTTTGGCCGTATCGCTGCTCAAAACGCTAAACAAGTTGTAGTACAACGTATCCGTGAAGCTGAACGCGGAATGGTTTACGAACGTTTCCAAAGTCGCGAACAAGATATCGTAACCGGTATTATCCAACGTATGGAAAACAAAAACGTGTATATTGACTTGGGTAAAGTTGAAGCTGTATTGAGCGTTAACGAACAAATCCCCGGTGAAATTTATCAATATCACGAAAGAATGAAAACCTATATCATCGAAGTTAAACGTACCAACAAAGGTCCGCAAATCATGGTTTCCAGAACTCATCCCGGTCTGCTTAAAAGATTGTTTGAACTGGAAGTTCCCGAAATCAGCGACGGCGTTGTAGAAATTAAATCCGTTGCTCGTGAACCTGGTATGCGCTCTAAAATTTCCGTTTACACTCAAGATGAAAATATCGATCCCGTAGGTGCTTGCGTTGGTCACAAAGGTATGCGTGTTCAAACCATCGTAAACGAACTGCGCGGTGAAAAAATTGATATTGTTAAATACAGCGAGGATCCGGCACAATATGTTGCTAACGCTTTGAGCCCTGCTAAAGTTGTAAGCACCGAAGTTAATTTGGAAGAAAAAATCTGCCGCGTTGTAGTACCTGATTATCAATTGTCCTTGGCAATCGGTAAAGAAGGTCAAAACGCACGCTTGGCTGCTAAATTGACTGGCTGGAAAATCGATATCAAGAGTGAAAGCCAAGCTGCTGAAGAAGAGTACGCAGAAGGCGAAGAATAATCATGAAAGTTAAAAAGATTCCGCAACGTAAATGTGTAGGTTGCAATGAAATGAAAGATAAAAAAGCTTTGCTGCGTATCGTTCGTTCTCCGGAAGGTGAAATTAGCTTGGACTTAACAGGCAAAAAGAACGGTAGAGGTGCTTATGTGTGCCCCTGTGAGGCGTGCATTACCAAGGCTGTTAAAGAAAAACGTGTAGAACGTGCCTTGGAAAAAGCTGTCAGCGAAGAAGTTTATCAAAAGCTACTGGAGGATTTTAAAGATGGCAAACAATAATGTTGCCTTTGCTTTAGGATTGGCACAAAAGGCCGGCAAAGTAGCTTCCGGTGATTTTGCAGTGCGTAGCGCATTGAAAAGTGGCAAGGCGAAGCTGCTGATTGTAGCAGCGGATGCAGCACCTAACTCCAAAAAGGATATGTACTATTTGGCAGAAGTTGCAGGCGTGGAAGTTATAGAACTTCTTACTCGTGATGAATTGGGTTATGCCATTGGCAAAGCGAAGAGAACTGCACTGGTAATTACCGACAACAATTTTGCTAAGATGTTAAAAAAATAACCCCCTATGAAACTTTGTCAGGAGGTGGATGAATGGGTAAAAGAATATACGAAATTGCTAAGGAAATCGGCAAAAGCAGCAATGAAATCATTGATGTTTTGAAAAAGAACAATATTGAAAAAACCAATTTCAGCGGCGTAGATGCCAAAGAAATGGACATTATTACTAAAGCATTTGCGAAAAAACAGGAGGCGCCTGTGAAGAAAGAACAACCGAAGCAAGCTGTTCCTGTTCAAAAGCAGGAGCAACCGAAACAAGCTGCACAAAATGCAGGTAACAGAAACAATCAACCCCAACAAAACCGTAATTTTGAAAACCGCCAAGGCGGTCAACGCCCTCAAGGTCAAGGCCAACAAGGTGGCTTCCGTAACAACAACGGTGGCCAACGTCCTCAAGGTCAAGGCGGTCAAAACCGTCCCCAACAAAATCGTCAAGGTGGCATTTTTGTAGGTCCTAAAGGTCAACAACCTGGCGGTCAACGCCCCAATAGCGATAACCGTGGTGGCGATCGTCCGCAACAAAGCCGTCCGCAACAACCGCGTCGCGAAAGCCGTCCGGAACCCGCTTTCGATATGCTCAGCGTAAAACCGAGCAAGGCTACTAACCGCGATCGTGATAAAAATCGCAATAAGGACAAACAACAAGTTAAAGGTTCCTATGCTACTAAGGAAAGCCGTCCTAACCGTAGCCCTGGTCACCAAATGAACATGAAAAAACGTCCTACCAATAATCCGCAACCTAAATCTAACCAACCCGCTGCTGAAATCGTTAGACCTACTTTCGTAGAAATCGGCGAAACCATCAACGTTAAAGAATTCGCAACCTTGATTAAACGCGAAGTTAGCGAAGTTATTAAAGCGTTGTTCATGCTGGGTATGATGGTTACCATTAACCAAGACATCGACTTCGAAACTGCTCAACTTATCGGTGAAGAATTTGGCGTAGAAATCGGTCAAAAAGCTCCCGATGAAGATCCTACTGAAGTTCCCGAAGTAGAAGATGATCCGGAAAAACGCGTATTGCGTCCGCCTGTAATTACCGTAATGGGTCACGTTGACCATGGTAAAACTTCTTTGCTTGACGCAATCCGTAAAACCAACGTTACTGCACGCGAAGCTGGCGGTATTACCCAACACATCGGTGCGTACAAAATTAGCCATCAAGGCAAACCTATCGTATTCCTTGATACCCCCGGTCACGAAGCGTTCACCGCAATGCGTGCTCGTGGTGCTCAAGTAACTGACGTTGCAATCCTCGTTGTTGCTGCAGATGACGGTGTAATGCCGCAAACCATCGAAGCAATCAACCATGCTAAAGCAGCGAAAGTGCCCATCATTGTTGCTATTAACAAAATGGACCGTGAAGGTGCAAACCCGGACCATGTTAAACAACAATTGGCTGAACATGAATTGATTCCTGAAGATTGGGGCGGCGATACCATTATGGTTCCCGTTTCCGCACATAAAAAAATGGGTATCAGCGATTTGCTGGAAATGATTTTGTTGGTAGCTGAAATGCAAGAATTGAAAGCTAACCCGAACCTTCCTGCTCGTGGTACCATTATCGAAGCACAATTGGATAAAGGTCGTGGCCCTGTTGCTACCGTATTGGTACAACGTGGTACCCTCCATGTTGGTGACACCATCGTTGCCGGCACTGCTTATGGTAAAGTACGTGCAATGGTTAACGACCGTGGCGAAAAAGTTAAAAAAGCTGGTCCGTCCACTCCTGTCGAAGTGCTCGGTCTTAACGACGTTCCCGGCGCAGGTGACGTTCTTGACTCCACCGACGAAAGAACTGCACGTAGCGTAGCGGAAAAACGCGTTGCTAAACGTAAAGAAGACGAAATGAAACTCAATTCCAAAGTTTCCTTGGACGACTTGTTCCAACGCATCCAAGAAGGCGAACTGAAAGAATTGAACATCGTAGTTAAAGCTGACGTTCAAGGTACCATCGAAGCATTGAAAGCTTCCCTTGAAAAAATCAAAAACGATGAAGTTAAAGTTGTTGTTGTTCACGCAGGTGTTGGCGCAATTGCTGAATCCGACATTATGCTTGCTTCCGCAGCAAACGCACTCATCATCGGTTTCAACGTTCGTCCTGACGCAAACGCTCGTAAAGCAGCTGAAACTGAAAAAGTTGACGTACGCACTTACCGCGTAATTTATGACGCTTTGAATGACGTAGAAGCAGCTATTAAAGGTATGCTTGCTCCGAAATTCCAAGAAGTTATCCAAGGTCGCGTAGAAGTTCGTCAATTGATTACCATTTCCAAACTGCTCATCGCAGGTTGCTATGTAACCGAAGGTAAAGTTACCAACCATTCCAAAGTTCGCGTAATTCGTGACGGTATCGTAGTACACGAAGGCGAAATCGAATCCTTGCGCCGCTTCAAAGATGACGTTAAAGAAGTTAACCAAGGCTACGAATGCGGTATTACCTTGCTTAAATTCCGTGACCTTAAAGAAGGCGACCAGTTCGAAATCTTTAACATGGAAGAAGTTAAAATCGACTAAAGTCAAGCAGGTGAATTATGGCTAGACTAAGAGTAGAAAAAGTACAAGAGGCTATTCAACACGAAATTAGCAATATGCTCCTTTTCGACGTAAAAGATTCTCGCATCCAGTTCGTTACCATTACTGGTGTAGAACTTACTGACGATATGAGCATCGCTAAAGTTTACGTAAGCTTGTATGGTCCCGAAGATAAACACGAAGAATGTTGGAAAGCATTGAACAAAGCGTTGGGTTATATGCGTAGTGAAATCGCTAAACGTATTCGTTTGCGTTTTGCTCCCAACCTGATTCTTGTGAAGGATACTTCTATGGAATACAGCGCTCATATCCAAAGCATTCTCGATAAGATTAAAAAAGAAGAAGAAGGCAAAAGCCATGAGCAAGAAGATTAATCTGCTCGAAACAGGTAATATGCTGCTGGCAGCACAAAAGATTGTTTTGTGCTGCCACGTTAGCCCTGACGGTGATACCTTAGGTTCTGCACTGGGACTTGCACGTTTGTTGGAACAAAAGGGTAAAGAAGTAACCGTTTTTGTTGATGATGACATTAATAAAAGCTTGAGCTTTATCCCCGGTATCGACAAGGTTCAAAGACCGGAAGCAGGTGTAATCGTTGAGGCTGACTTGTTTGTAGTTGTAGATGCTAGCTCTTTTGATAGAGTTGGTATTTGCAATGAAGTAGTTAAAGCACCTGTGCTTCTTAACATTGACCACCACATCTCCAACACTGAATTTGCTGATTATCTGTATCTTGATGCAGAAGCTGCGGCAGCAGGTGAGATTATGTGCGATTTGTTTGAAGCTATGGGTTGGGAATACGATGAAGCTATTGCTGTTGATTTTTACACTGCAATCACCACTGACTGTGGTTCCTTCCGTTATTCCAACACTACTTCCAAAACCATGCAACGTGCTGCCAAACTGTTGGATTATGGCGTGAAACCCAACGAAATCTCTGATATGTTGGATATTCGTAGCCGTAAGACTACAGAGCTTTTGGCAAAAGTGTTGCCGTCCTTGACTTTTGATTATGAAGGCAAGGTTGCACATATTACCATCACTAATGATTTGTATGATAAAGAAACTCAAACAGATAGCTTCGTTTCTTATCCTCGTTATACTGAAGGTGTTGAAGTAGCTGTTATGTTTAAGGCAGTAGAGCCTGAAGTAACTCGCGTTAGCATGCGTTCTAGTAATGTTGACGTGGCAAGTGTGGCACTTAGCTTCGGCGGCGGTGGTCACCTTAGAGCAGCAGGCTGTACTATTTACGCACCTGTGGAAGAAGCAAAAGCACAGCTTTTGGCTGCAATAGGTAAGGCATTATGAGTGATGGAATTTTTAATGTATTAAAACCTCCCGGAATGACTTCCCACGATGTAATTGCTTTTCTGCGTCGTGTGCTTAATACTAAAAAAGTTGGACATGGGGGAACTCTTGACCCTGATGCGGCAGGAGTTCTTCCTGTTTTTACAGGCACTGCAACTCGTCTGTTGGAATTTGCCGTTGAAGGACGTAAGCAGTATTTGGTAGAAGTGACCTTAGGTAAGCAAACTGATACTGGTGATGACAGCGGCAGCGTTGTCAAAGAAATGCCTGTACCAGAATTTACTGAGGAAACTCTGCAAAAGGTATTGCAAAGCTTTTTAGGTAAGCAAAAGCAATTACCGCCCATGTATTCTGCTATCAAGATTAACGGGCAAAAGCTTTACCAACTGGCTCGTAAGGGTGTAGAGGTAGAGCGTGAGCTGCGTGATATTGAAGTATATAAATTAGAACTGCTCAATTTTACTGCAAATACTTTGACTTTAGCGGTAGATTGCTCCAAAGGCACTTATATCCGCGTGCTGGGGGAAGATATCGCCACCGCTCTTGGTACTTGTGGAACTATGAGCTTCTTACTACGCACTCAAGTGGGTAGCTATCATTTGAACGAATCCCACACTTTACAAGAAATTGCTGCTGACCCTGCTGCTTGTGTGGAAGCACCGGTAACAGCGGTAGACCATTTGCCTAAGCTTGTACTTACTGACAATCAAGCTGCACGCATTACTAATGGTGTGCGTACCACCATTGCTGGTACTGAAGAAGGTAAGTATGTACTTATGAGTGCTGATAATGAATTTTTAGGTATTGGTACTTGTAGGGATAGTATGGTTAAAGGTGATAAGATATTCGCTAAGAAGTCTTTGGAAAAAGAAACTAAAGATTTTTAATTTCGTGTTGAAAGGATAAATATGAAGATTATTCGTTCTTTAGAACAACTTCATACTTTTACTGAACCCTGTGTTATTGCCTTGGGGACTTTTGACGGTCTTCATTTAGGACACAAGGATGTTATCGGTAGTGCTAAAGAGTATGCACAGCAGCAAGGAAACTGTCTGGCAGTGTTTACCTTTAGCAATCATCCTCTTTCTTTAATTAAGCCGGAGCTTGTGCCTGTTGCCTTGTTCACTCAGGAGCAAAAGCACGCCTGCTTTGAAGAAATGGGTGTTGATTTACTACTGGACATTCCCTTTGATGAAGCTTTGGCAAATTTATCTCCGGAGGAGTTTTTGCAAAAACTAAGTGTACTGAATTTCAGTTGCTTAGTGTGTGGTGAAAACTTTACTTTTGGCAGTAAGGGAGCAGGTAATATCCAAACACTTACTAGTTTTACGCAGGAACATAACTGTAAGCTTATTGTGCGTCCCTTGGTTAGTGATAACCAAGAGGTTATCAGCAGCACTGCAATCCGTCATTTGATTGCAGCTGGCGAAGTTGCTAAGGCACAGCATATGCTTGGACGAGTATATACTTTAAGCGGAACTGTAGTGCTTGGAAATCAACGCGGAAATACTATAGGCTTTCCGACTGCTAATTTAGCTTTGGAAGCAACTAAGATTGCTGTGCCCCAAATTGGTGTTTATGCTGTGAATGTTTATATTGACGGTAAATGCTATAAGGGCATGGGAAATATTGGTAAAAATCCTACCTTCGGTGATGTGGAAGAAGCACGCCTGGAGGTAAATATCTTTGATTTTAACGGTAATCTTTATGGCAAGGAAATTACTGTTGCGTTTATCGAGCGTATTCGTGGTGAAGTGAAATTTGCCAGTGTGGATGCGTTGGTGGAACAAATCAAGAAAGACAAAGAAACTTGTCTAAATTTGTTATAAATTTAACAAAACTACTTGCTTGAACACTAATTGATGTGATATACTTATCCAGTATGTGAACCGAGGCTTGGATGTACGCAACTCCGACGGCGTCTATGCTTTGGGAATTTTAAAATTTTAGGAGGCAACTAACAATGTTGACTAGCGAAGCAAAACAATCTTTAATCGTTGACAATGCACGTCACGAAGGCGACACCGGTTCTCCGGAAGTACAAATCGCTGTATTGACCGGTCGTATCAAATACTTGACCGAACACTTGAAAGAACACAAAAAAGACCATCATTCCCGTCGCGGCCTGCTCAAAATGGTAGGTAAACGTCGTGGTTTGTTGAACTACTTGATGAAAAAAGATATCGAACGTTATCGCGCAATCATCGCGAAACTTGGTCTCCGTAAATAATTTCAGAAAATCAAAGCCTGTCTATTTTAGACAGGCTTTTTTTCAAATGGTGATAAAATGCAAAAAGAATTTATCATAGAAAATTTACCAACAGATTTTTGTCATGCGTCCACTGTTATTAAAACACCTGATGGTTTACTCAGCTGTTGGTTTGGTGGTACTCATGAAGGTAAAGCAGACGTTGCAATTTGGAGTAGCCGTAAAGTAGATGGCAAATGGACTGCTCCAGTAAAATTGGCAGATGGGGTAGAGTCCAACTGGAATCCTGTGCTTTTTTACAATGAGCAAGGGAAATTGCATCTCTTTTATAAAGAAGGACAACAGATTTCCGATTGGAAGACCTACTTAATGACTTCCGACGATAATGGTAAAACTTGGAGCGAGCCTTGTGAAATGGTAGCTGGTGACGTAAGTGGCGGCAGGGGGCCTGTGCGCAACAAGCCTATTACATTGAGCAATGGTTCCGTAGTTGCAGGCGGTTCCATCGAAAAAGGAATTTGGTCTGCTTTTGTAGATGTAAGCACTGACGGTTGCGTTACTTGGGAAAAATCTGCACCTATCGAGATTGCAGGCCTTATGTACAACGCAGGCGAGAAAACTGCAGAAAGCAACATTGCTGTAAGCGAGCAATCCTTCTACGGACGCGGTGTTATCCAGCCCAGCTTGTGGGAGGGTGCTGCAGGCAAAGTGCATATGCTTCTTAGAAGTAGCGAAGGCTACGTATATCGTGCAGATAGCGAAGACTACGGCAAAACTTGGAGCGATGCTTATAAAACTGAGCTTCCTAACAATAACAGTGGTCTTGATTTGGTAAAAGCTCCCTTTGATGGCAATTTGTATCTCGTTTGCAATCCTGTGCAAGCAAATTGGGGGATGCGTTCTCCTTTAAGCCTTTTTAAATCTGAAGATAATGGTGTAACTTGGAATAAACTTTATGATTTGGAGAGTGAGCCTGGGGAATTTTCCTATCCCGCTATTATTGCAAGTGAAGAAGGCTTGACTATTACCTACACTTGGAACAGAAAAACTATTGCTTGTGTTGAAATTTCCTGTGAGGAATTGCGTTAATAACTCCGGTTATTTTAAAGCTTGCCTTTTTATAGGAAAGCAAGGTATAATCTTGGAGTAAAATAATTAATTAAGGAGTGCACTTAAGATGAAAAAGATTCTTGTAGTTCTGATGGCATTGCTGACTATGGCAGTAATGGTTGCAGGCTGCGGTGGCGATGCTAAAAAAGCTGCTTATCCTGCTGACAAAGAAATTACTGTAATTATCCCGAAAGCTCCCGGTGGCGGTACTGATACCTCCGCTCGTGGCGTAATCCAATTCATCCAAAAAGAATTGGCTGGCAGCAAATTCGTTCCCGTAAACAAACCTGATGGTGGCGGCGTAACCGGTATGGTTGAAACTGCTAACGCTAAACCGACTGGTCATACTCTCGGTATGGTAACCGTTGAATTGGCTATGTTCCCCCATCAAGGCAAATGCAAAAACACCTACGCTGATTACACTGCTATCTGCGCACCCATCGCTGCACCTGCTGCTTTGATCGTTGCAAAAGAAGCTCCGTTCAACACCGTAGATGAATTCGTAGCTTATGCTAAAGCTAACCCTGGCAAAGTGCAAATGGGTAACTCCGGTATCGGCGCTATCTGGCACATTGCTGCATTGAACTTCGAAGAAAAATTCGGCGTTAAATTCAAACACGTTCCCTATCCGAAAGGAACTGCTGACATTGCTGCTGCATTGGCAGGCAAACACATCAACGCTACTTTGGCTGACCCCTCTTCCTTCAAGAGCCAAGTTGAAGCTGGCAATTTGAAAATTTTGGCTGTAATGGCTGCAAGCCGTAGCGAAATTTATCCCAACGTTCCGACTTTCAAAGAACTCGGTCACGATATGACCATCCGTGCTTGGGCAGCTCTCGTTGCTCCGAAAGACACTCCGAAAGAAAAATTGGACGTACTCCGTAACGCAGCTAAAAAAGTTTGCGAATCCAAAGAATTCAAAGAATATTTCATGAAACAAGGTATCGACCCCACTTGCATCATTGGTGAAGAAGTTAACAAAATGATGAAAGACGACCATGAAATGTACGGTAAATTCTTGAAAAAAGCGAAATAAGAAATATTTAAAGGACTGGTGTAATGCCAGTCCTTTTTTGTTTAGTGGAAAGCATACACGCACTACTACTTCCGTTCAACAGTGACTCCTAACGCAACATTTTAGCTAAAAATATCGTTGCCCACATATTCGCATCGTAGTTTGTACAAGATTAAAAAACTACAGCTCAGATGTGTGCTTAA
>CALCHC010000102.1 GCA_937901335.1 uncultured Phascolarctobacterium sp.
TCTCATCAAGCGAGGAGCATTCAAATTCAACTCTTTAATAGTATTTTTCGCCTTCCACTTCAACTCTTCAGGACAAGTTTCTTCATCAACATACATCCTGCCGTTGTGTTCTGTATAGCGAAATAATCTTATGTTACCGGGCAATTTAAGAGGATTTAAAATGCGGTCTGTAATTTCCTTGCCACCTTTGGGCACGTCACAGCTGCGATCACCTTTATTTTCAGAAAAACGCCAGTCAGCATCAGGCACATCTTTTTGACTACCACCATGGCATACACCTAAAAGGTTGCGCCAATCTAAATGGTAGTTGTGCCCGCCATCTTGGGTTGCTCCTTTCGGGAAGAAATGTTCCACACGAAAATCGTCAACCTCAGTATAATCTTCTTTCCTCTTAATGCTAATCTCGCAGTAAGCGCACAAACCATGTTGGTCTTCAATTATCGCTTGCTTCACTTGACGATAACCTCTGGTAAAACGCCTGCGAAATTTATCCCAAGTTGCATCCGGATGTTTTAAACGATAGCTTTTCAGCAGTTCCGGTTCCTGCTGTCGTTTATATACCCGTTTCATTTTTTACCTCTCCTAAAGAGACGCATACGAATATCCATATCCGCACGCAAAAGGGCAGGCTCGCGACCTTGCGCCCATTCATCTAAGCGAGCACGCAATTCTAACGCTTCCTTGCTATCCCACTTATCTTCACCCACAAGCTCCAAGTAACGCGCCAAATCTTTTACAATAGGCAAAGCTTGAGGACGAGTTTCTACATTTTGAATATCCTTCAAAAGTTGATAGCTTTCTGCACCTAAGGAGAATTCCGGAGTACGCACGCCCTCAAAGGCATGTCCCCATTGCAAAATGCGGATGCTTTCAGGATTTACGGAAGTCAAAACTTGCGGACTGTGAGTAGTAACTATAAACTGCACTTTTGGAAAGGCTTCCTGCAAATCATACAAAATAGTTTGTTGCCAAGAAGGATGCAAGTGCATATCAACTTCGTCTATCAAAACAACACCGGGAGTATCGAGAGCAGCGCGTTCTCCCAAATCAGGATTAAGTCTTACCATACGATAAGCTAAATCCGCCGCCATACTAATTACACTACGAGCACCATCACTTAAAACATCGATGGTCAGCTCGCCCATATCAGGATGGGTGAGTACAAACTCTTGTTGTGCAAAACTAAAGTTAATATCAGTCCAGCCCATACTTTTCAGGCAGGCAGTAACAGCTTGTCGCACGGCACGCAGTACCAGTGCGTAGGGGTTCTCCCTTTTTTCGCCAGTTTCATTAACTGCACGGTCAAATTCAGTAGCACTGAACATAGCATATTTAAACCATTGCCCGAAAGTATTATAGGAAGAAGACGGTTCGATACATTCTTCATAGCCAACACTACGAGGCAAGTCAATTTTTTTGCTCTTGTTAAACAGCTTACTATCGTTCCACATACGGGAAGTTCCGTAATAAGCAAGCACGGGTAAAACTATTTTTTCATCACCAACGCTATTGATGCCTTCATACAAAACCTTACCGTAATCAGCAAGTTCTTTAGCGTTGTTGGAAGTAGTGCGTCCACGTTCGGACTTCAGCTCGCGACTCCAAGTCATGGCTTCGCCCGCATTTTCACCCTCAACCTTAATGGTTACAGGATACTTACTCTTCATACGCAAAATGCGAGTAACACTTTCATCTCCGGCATCTTTAATGCGACGCACATCACGTTCGCCCATATTGCGACCTTTGCAACCAAAAGCACGCAAGTACGGTTCCAAAGAAATTGCCAACGCATCTAAAATGGCAGTCTTACCTTTACCGTTTTCGCCAACGATAACGGTCATATTTTTATCAAATTCAAGTTTCAATTCATCATAACAACGGAAATTTTGCAGATACAATTTATCGATACGCATAGCGGAAACCTCCAATTGTGTTTATCTATTTACATTATAACTCTTATTTTGAAAAATAGATAAGCATTTTATACAAAAGATTATGCAAAAGTCACACAATGTTGTATAATTAAAAATCATTTTATTTAACGAAAAGGAATTATCCCTATGAATATTTTTGTACTTTTAACTATAACTATGGTGCTAATAATCTTTCTTCTGCGCCGCCACATCCCCATTGGTCCTTGTATGCTGGCAGGTGGCTTGCTCATCTGGGTTGTAAAAACTCCTGAACTTTCCTATTTAGTGCGTGCCTTTACGGAAACTCTTTCACTCTCTCGTACCTACGACATTTTGCTTGCACTCTACTTTGTAATGTGCTTGGAAATTCAGTTACGAACCAGTGGTGCACTGGAAGGTATGGTTAAAGCATTACAACGAATCTTTTCCAGTGCTAAGTTCACACTTGCAATTATGCCTGCTTTCTTAGGCTTGCTCCCCTCTTTAGGTGGTGCACGCTTCTCTGCCCCTATCGTAGAAGAAGCAAGTAAAGACATCAACATCACCCAAGAACACAAAGCAGCAATTAACTTCTGGTTCCGTCACATTTTTGAATTCTCCAGTCCCATTATCCCCGGTATGATTATGGCTTGTAGCATAGCAGGCGTACCTTTCAGTGAATTTATCAAGCATTTATTCTGGCTGACAATCGTTGCTTTCTCTGTTGGTTGGTTCATTCTCATTCGCCCCATCAAAATTGACGTAACTAAAAAAGCGACTACTGATAACGAAGAAACTCGAAAGAACAAATTTGATTTAGTTCTTTCCCTTGCTCCCGTAATCATCACTTTCCTTTTGGTAGTACTCTTTAATTTCAACGCGTCTCTTTCCATGGGTGTAGTTACTGTTGGTATGTACTTCGTTCTGAAATTTACCAACCGCTACGTTAACTTGAAGGAAATCATCCTTGGTGCTTGCGATTACAAAATGTTCTTGAACGTAATCTGCATTTTGTACTTCATTCAAATTTTGACCGTTACCAACGTTCTCAACGAGATTGTTATTGCTTTCCAAAACTCTCCGCTGCCTGTACCCGTAATCATCGCCTGCGTTTCCTTAATCATTGGCGTGCTTACCGGTATGAGCCAAGGACACGTTGCTATCGTAATGCCCATCGTTGCAGCAATGCAAACCGGCAGCTTGAACTTGGCAGGCGTGGCTATGGCTTTTGGTGTAGCAGGACAAATGCTTACCCCAACCCATATGTGTTTGGTTGTAACGGTCGATTACTTTAAATCTAACTTTTTCCAATCTTTGAAACCCATTGCAATAATTGAAGTTATCATTCTTACAATCTTTAGCGTGTATACTTACTTTACATGGTAATAACTCCCTCAGTCAGCTACGCTGACAGCTCCCTCAAAGAAGGAGCCTTCCATAAAACACACAAAAGCCTGCTCAATTAAGAGCAGGCTTTCTTATTTTGCATTATTATTTTACAACTACAGCGGTACCACTTACGGAAACCATCAACATGCCATTCTTTTCACCAAGTACTTCATAATCAACATCAATGCCGATGATGGCATTAGCGCCTAATTTTTCAGCACGTTTCATCATTTCTTCGATTGCTTTGTCGCGAGCTTCACCAATTTCACCTTCGTAAGCACCGCTACGACCGCCAACAATATCTCTAATGCCGGAGAACATATCTTTAAAAATATTTACGCCGGAAACTACTTCACCAAAAACCATGCCTTTGTATTCAACAATTTCTCTGCCTTGTAAAATTTGGGTAGTTGTCAATAACATAATACTTACCTCCAAAAATTATTCTTGCGCTTATATTCTATAAAAGCAGTAAAAATCCCTGCTATTTGTTAGGCATAAAGGAACCGGCTTGCACTGCTTCACCTTTTGGAACAACTACAAAGTCTTTATCAATTTGATGGGTAACCATTTTGTGCAGAACCTTGTATTCGCCTTTGATGATTTCCACCGTACCATTAAGCACTCTTACCAACGGAGCAAGATAAGCTTCCACTTCTGCAACATCGTAACAGCCAGTATCTATGATGTAAAACTCGTTAAAAGTTTTGTATAAATTACGCAAGAAGTCTTCCGCTGCATCTTGTCCCATTTTAGCAACAAGCTTTGTGTAATCGATGTCAGTTTCCTTGCTGTACTCCATCCAACTGCCAGTTAAATAGATACCGCGAATATTACGCCTATCATCTTTGCGTAAATCGTCACCGGAAAGTAAAATATCCAAGCAATCGCGAGTGCGGGGAATAACAACTTCTGCAGTTGTAGCTTTTAAACCGATAGTTCCACCACCGCAACCAGTGGTGCATAAATAAATTCTATCTACGTCTTGCAGTTCATCAATAGTCTTTTGCACAAACTGGTGCAAATATTTCGGATCACTGTGCAACTCTTTCGGCAGAAAAATCACAGGGATATCTGCATCATGGCTTGCGATTGCCGCCAAAAGTTCACCTTTTAAAGTTGGACAGGAAAGGATTACAGATTTCATGGTATGCCTCCAGTTGTTTTAATTTACGACCAGATTATCTAATGAAGTTAGTAAAAGTACCAACTTCTTTTTCAGGCAAACCATATTTTTCTTTGCCCAAAGCAATGCTCTTCATCAAGAAAGTCATATTGCGTGCAAGGGTGCGCATAGTTTGCAAACCTTCTTCGTCCTGCAAAGCTTCACCGGGTTCTCTGCCATGAATACTGTTCCAGTATTGACTGGAAGCAATGGGCATACCGCTAATTGCAAAGAATTTATTAAGCTCATCAAAAGTAGAAGACAAGCCACCGCGTCTAGCAGCAACTACGGATGCACCTACCTTCATAGTTTTATTAAATCTTGCGCTAAAGAACAGGCGTTGCAAGAACGCAACCAAGGTCGCATTGGCAGAAGCATAATAAACAGGGCTACCTACAACAATACCATCGCAAGCTTCGAATTTAGCGGCAACTTCATTCACCAAGTCATCAAATACACACTTGCCAGTTTCAAAGCATTTGCCACAAGCAATACAACCTCTAATATCTTTATTACCAACATGAATCAATTCAGTTTCTACACCTTCTGCAGCAAAAACTTTTATCATTTCGTTCAAAGCAATAGAAGTATTACCATTAGCTTTAGGGCTACCATTGATTAATAAAACTTTCATACCAGTACCTCCTTATATACCAAAAAATTTATATAGT
>CALCHC010000103.1 GCA_937901335.1 uncultured Phascolarctobacterium sp.
ATCATGATTTATAAAGTTATTAGAATGTTTTTTAAATATTTTTGATAATATATTACATATATTTAATTTACCAAAATTTATATAACCTACTACACACTTAGCAGTACTATTAATATTATTATGTTCAAAAGCAAAAGTGATTCTATCGTCATCACCAATAGTTTGGTCTAATTTAAGATTAACACCTTCGGTATTATAGCCAGAGTTTTTCATTTCAACTACATCACCATATTGGTTTTTGTAGTCAAAATTACCGCGACGTTCTTTGCTTGCAGCAACAAACACGCCCAAACCACTTTCATTAGCACCACTTGCAGTCAAACCATATTGCTCTGTTCCCCAGCTACCGCCAACAGCACGCAAAGTTACTTTATTACCAACATCACTACCCTTTTTAGTAATAATATTAATTACGCCACCAACTGCATCAGTACCATAAAGAGCAGAACCGCCACCTTTAAGAACTTCCACACGTTCTATAGCTTCAACAGGCGGAAGCATATTAGCACCTGTAGTACCACTGCTACCAAGGTTCACTCTACGACCATCTATTAACACTAAAACACGGGTATCACCATTAATCATAATCGGATCATCACCCATATTAGTACCTTTTGCACCACTACCAAGCATATTTACGCCAGGAACATCAGATAAAGCTTCAGTAACATCAGAATAATTTTTTTCAGCCATTGTTTCAGAAGTAACAACACTAATATTAGCAGGGGTATCTACTTTGCTAGTAGCAACACGGCTTGCAGTTACTACAAACTCATCCATTTCAAAGGTTTGCATTTCTTCTGCACTTGCTACGTTTAAAACGGAAAAGCTACCGCAGATAAGAGCTGCCATCAACATACCTTTAGAGATTTTTTTCATGACTACACCTCATTTTCTATAAAATAACTTTCAAAGAAAATTTACTAAAAGTTTTCTTATTAGTAACTATTATACACTTTTAAATCTTCCATTCACAATGCTAATTGAGAACATATACTGATAATAATCATAAAAATAACGACCTCTCCATTACGGAAAGGTCGTTTAATTTTATCGTTTCAATTTAAATTTAATAGGCATTGTAATATAGCAATCAATCTTTTGTTTCAGCTTGTTACGAGCAGGGCTAAAACGCCATTTATAAACTGCTTCTAAAGCGTTGGCGTCCATTTCAGGATGACCGGAAGATTCTACAATACTTGCTTCTGTTACCTTACCTTCATAAGTAATGAGCATCTTAATCTTAACCAAACCTTCAATAGAAGCGTTACGAGCGGAAGCAGGATACTTAGGCTCAATAGTACGGATAGGACGAGGCGGAGTTACAGGCACACCTTGACCGTCACCAATACCATCACCCTTACCTACAGGTTTATTATCACCCTTTTTAGGATTAGCTTTGGGCTTTTGTTCCTTTTTCTCAGCAACAGGCTTTTTAGGTTCTTCTTTAGGCTTCTCTTTGCTTTCGACGATTTGGTCTTCTTCCTCAACAACAGGCTCTGCTTCTTCCACAATTTCTTCTTGCGGTTCTTCAGGAGCACCACCGCCTGCCACCAAGGAAACTTCTAAAATTTCCGGCGGACGATTGCTATTAAAGGTTAAACCAAACACACCCAACAATAAGGCAAAAATTACATGGGCAACAATCGCAACAGCAAAGCCTTTGCCTAATCTATTGCGTTCGTCTTTCATTTTTTACCACCTATGTCAGTTGCCAAACCAAAGCGAGTTACACCTGCGCCTTTCAGCTTGTCCATCAGCTCGATAACAAGCTTGTAGTTAGCTTCGCCATCTGCACGGATGATTACACTGAAAGAAGCATCGCGTTTGCTTTCCATAGCAGCGTTGCTAACAAGCAAGTCAACATCAATTTGGTCTTCGTCTAAATATACGCTACCATCTTTTTTAATGGTAACGGAGAAATTACTTTTACTTACAGTTTCAGAATTTTGCGCTACCGGCAAGCGAATGGGAATAGTTTTGATTTCGCTCATATACATTGTGCTGACAATGAAGAATACCAGCAGCAAGAAAATCATGTCAATCATAGGACTGAGCATAATCTCAGGCGGGGTTATTACTCTCTTACGTCTTCTACTACGCATTTACTGCACCGCCTCTCAGCAACATTTACGGTTATCGTTTCTAGCTTGAATGATGTCGGACAAAGTGCTGGACACTTCGTAAATGTTCAAGGTTTCAGTTTTGATTTGGTTGGACAACCAAGCGTGGATACACATACCAAGAATTGCAATGCACAAACCAAAAACGGTGGTAATGAGCGCTTCACCGATACCTGCAGTTACAGCCATAGGATTTTGTGCGCGTTCGTTAAGAGCGTTAAAAGAAGAAATCATACCGGTAATGGTACCGAGCAAACCAAGCATCGGAGCAAGACCAATGATTACGCCCAAATAGTTAATGTTCTTTTCGAAGCTATCGATAATACGATCAGCTTTAGCATAAATGATGGATTCCAAACGGGAGCCCATATCTTCGTCGATATCGAGGATTTCTACTGCCATAGCAGCAGCTTCACCTTTAGCAGTGCCTGCATATTCACGAGCGCCAACAAGATTAAAATCATTCATCAAACGTGCAAAATTATGGACAAATTCCACACCGGAAACAGCCTTTTTATAATACAAATAACGTTCTACACCAACAGCAATTGCACCGATGGAACATAAGAGCAAAGGCCACATGCACGGGCCACCTTTAATGAAATAATCAATAGCACTACTAAACATTTTGTTACATCCTTCTTTCGTTAAAGACTAATATTTTTATTGAGAATAGTTCCGAATAAAATCTACAAACTATTATACTACTACCCTCATATCCAGTCAATATTAACATATTTCAACAAAAGTAAAACGTGTCAGAATTACCGGAAGACGCGAAACAGCACACCTTGTGAAGCGAAGGCGTACTATGCGTACGTCGAGCAAGCAAGATGTGCTGTGACAAAGTATTACGGTGCTTATCACGCGTTTTATTATTCTTTGAATTCTACATAGTCGCCTATACCCTTACCAGGCATAACCATCGGCAATACCATGTTTTTGGGATTAACAGTTACTTCAATAATATACGGTTCGTCCATTTCCATAGCTTTTTCTACGGCTGCAGCAAGCTCTTCCGGAGTGGTAACGTGCTCACCTTTTACGCCAAAAGCTTCGCCATATTTAACGAAATCTACATAACCGGGGAATTCGCAAGCGTTAAAACGTTTTGCAAATTGAACGGTTTGCAGTTGGCGAATCATGCCAAGACCGCTATTGTTAAATACGATTGCAGTTACAGGAAGTTTGTAGCTGGCAATGGTAAACAGTTCGGAACCGGTCATTTTAAAACCACCGTCACCACTAAGGCTGATTACTCTACTATTGGGACGAGCAAGCTGTGCGCCCATAGCTGCAGGCAAGCCAAAGCCCATAGTACCCAAGCCACCGGAAGTAATCCATTGTCGTGCAAATTGGATACGCAAATGTTGAGCCGCCCACATTTGATGTTGGCCAACGTCAGTAGTAATGATGTAATCTTTATCTTTAATTACAGGATTCAATGCTTTGAAGAATTCCGGTGCTTCTTGGTCACCAAAGTCTTCATCCATGCTGGGCCAACTTTCAATACGTTCCCACCAAGCACTTAAATCGTGGGGTTCACTACCCTTTTCGATAAGCTGCAAAGTTTTATTCATATTCGCAGAGATACCAATGGTGGAGAAAATATTTTTATCAAGTTCAGCAGGGTCTATATCAAGGTGAATGATTACCTTGTTTTCATTATAAGTCTTGCGTTCGCCTGTAACACGGTCGTTAAAACGAGTACCTACTGCAAGAATCAAGTCCGCTTCTTTAACAGCGTTGTTCGCTCTTTCGTGACCATGGAGACCAGTCATACCAAGGAACAAGCTGCGGTAAGCACTAATAGCGCCTAAACCCATCAAAGTACTTACTACAGGAATATGCATCTTTTCACAAAGATACATTGCATCATATTCAGCATCTGCACTAATTACACCGCCACCAATAAGCATTACAGGGCGTTCTGCTTTTGCGAGAGCAGCAATAGCCGCAGCAATATCGCTTTCAGCAGGTTCATCTTCCACAACAGGAGGAAGCGCACCTTCTACGTAATCAACCAAGGCAGTTTGCACGTCACGAGGAACGTCAACAAGAACAGGACCAGGACGTCCGGTCTTAGCCATTTGGAAAGCAAGACGCAGTGTTTGAGCCAAAGATTCCGGATCTTTAACGAGGAAGTTATGTTTAGTAATAGGCATCGCGATACCAGTAATGTCTACTTCTTGGAAAGCATCGCGACCAATCATAACTTTAGGAACTTGTCCTGTAATTGCTACCACAGGAATGGAATCAAGGAATGCAGTCGCCAAGCCTGTAATCAAGTTGGTTGCACCAGGACCGGAAGTTGCAATGCAAACGCCAACTTTACCAGACGCACGAGCATAGCCATCAGCAGCGTGTGCTGCACCTTGTTCGTGAGCAACTAAAATATGTTGAATATCAGATTCTCCGAGCGCATCATAAAAAGGAAGAATAGCGCCACCGGGATAGCCAAAAACTGTAGAAACGCCTTCTTCAGCCAGGCATTTAACCATTACCTCTGCACCGGTCATTTGCATACACTACACCCCCACACTCTTCGTTCCGCTAGCCTGGGGCCATTCGTAACGAGATTTTTCTACACTCATATGTGTGTCGCCACGTTCAAGCGCCACAAGACCTGTTTGTACCATTTCTAAAACGCCATAGGGGCGCATTACTTCTACAAAAGCGTTCAATTTATCATTAACACCAGTTGCAACAAAAGTTAAGGAATCGCCAGTAACGTCTACTGCGTGGGCACGGAACACATCTGCCAAGCGGAGCAGTTCCAAACGTTTATCGCCAGCGTGAACTTTAACCATAACCATACTACGTTTTGCACTTGCATGAGGCGGAAGGACTTTGACGGATTCTACCTCCACCAATTTTTCCAGTTGTTTGCACACTTGGACCATAGTTAGTTCATCAGCCTTCATAGTTACGGTCATTCTGGAAAATTCCGGATTTTGAGTAATACCAACGGCAAGACTGTCGATGTTAAAGCCACGACGAGAGAACATGCCTGATACACGCATCAAAACGCCCGGTTGGTTGCGTACTAAAATAGATAAAATCTGTTCCACGGTTCTTCCTCCCCTAAAGTATTTTCGCTACATAGAATAGCGAACACTAAATAACATAATATTGTTAACATTATGCCAACAGTAGACACTTTTGTCAAATAAAACTGTATCATTATTAAATACAAAAGCTGTAATGTAACAGATTGTACAAATAACTTCGATTACGTCAAAATCGTTAGAAGTGCTGTATAACAAGGCGGAGCAAAATTATGCAGCGAAGGCGTACTGGTGGTACGTCGAGCAAGTAATTTTGTGACAACACAGTTAGACAGTGCTTATAACGATTTACTAAATAAAAAAAGCAGCTCTTTCGAGCTGCTTTTTGTTATATGCAATTAAGCTTTGCGAGCGTTGAAGCATTCACGGCAGTATACCGGACGATCCATAGAAGGACGGAACGGTACCATGGTTTCTTGGCCACATTCAGCGCAGGTTGCGGGGAACATTTCGCGTTGCGGACGTTCGGTTTGGATGCCCATGCGTTGTTTACGAGCTTGACGGCAGTTCGGGCAACGACGCGGTTCGTTGGTGAAACCTTTTTCTGCATAGAATTCTTGTTCGGAAGCAGTGAATACGAATTCAGCGCCGCATTCGCAGCAAGTTAAAGTTTTGTCTTCTTTCATTGTTGACACACTCCTAATCATAGATATAGGATACCCCAAGGAACTTAAAGATGTTACATCGCTCCTATGTCCTATGATACAGAAGAAGACGAAACCCTAAATGGACCAACGAGATACACTACATCAAGTATATATAAGGTATATGCAAATGTCAATAAAATTTACTTTAATTCATCAAAGTACGGGAGAAAACTCTTTCTTTTCATTTAAGAAGTGGTAATCGTTAATGGTATCAGAAATGAATTTACCGTTCCATTCGTTGAAGCTGCTAACTGAGACGTTGGCAACACTTAAACGCCAAATATAGTCTAAATCCAAGCCCAACAAGGTGCACAAAAGAACGCGGATAACGCCACCGTGGCAAACGAAAGCAATATTTTTATCACTGCCTTCTTTTTCCAAAACAGCTTTAATAGCGCCAAAGGTACGTTCTTGCACGTGAGGCAAAGTTTCGCCACCAGGCGGAGTCCATTGCATAGGATTAGCAAAATAAGTTTTAAAGCCTTCGGGCCAACGACGTTCCAATTCAGGGAACGGTACGCCTTCCCATTCGCCAAAGGTGATTTCACGAAGCTCATCCATAGGATGGATTTCCAAACCTTTTACTTTTGCCAACTCTTCTGCTGTACGGCAAGCACGGTTCATGGAACTGCAATAGATAGCATCCAAAGGAATATCTTTGAAATAGTTTGCCATCTTTTCAGCTTGCTCAATACCTTTAGCATTCAAAGGATTATCGATACAACCTTGGATACTTTTAAATTTATTACCATCTGTTTCGCCGTGACGAATGAGATAAATTCTTGCCATTAAACTTCCCTACTTCCCTTTTATTTGCTCAGCCAGAGAAAATTCTTTTACTTCGGTGTGCACTCCTGCTTCTGCAAAGGTTTCCATTTCCTTGTACGCCTTAATACCTGCGTTGAACAAAGTAAATGCAACAGCAGCACCTTCGCCTGCACAACCAGTGATATTCAAACGTAGCGGTGCAAAAAGTCCTAAGGCCTCTAATGCTTCTTCAGCGCCTACTTCATCAGAAACATGTCCGGCAAAGCAGTATTTAAGCACATCAGGACAAAGCTCCGCAGCTTTTGCCGCAGCATTACAAGTAACTATGCCATCAAGCATAATCCCAACTTTTAAAGCAGCTGCCTGCAAAATTCCGCCAGCCATAGCAGCAACTACAAGCTTGTCATCACACAAAGCACCATATCCTAAAAGACCTAAGCCTTCTTTTTTAACGTATTCGTTGACGAGAGCAGCACCTTCAAACATAGCTTCCTCTTCGTCTTCTGCCATAACTAAGAGAGGTATAGCCTCTGCTCCTGTTTCAGCAGCAAGTACGTTGACGGGAGTAGTGCCGTGTAAAATTTTCTCAGCTTCTAAAGTATTTTCAATACTACCCCATATTAACACTTTACGCTTGGGATAGTCAATGTCGTTCTTATCAGTCTTGCCAATAATCCCTGCGTAACGAGTAATCATCTCTTCCAGCTTAGCCAAAGAGCCTACAGGCTTAATCAAATTATCAAAACGCTTTTGCGCCAGAGCAACGCACTCCTCGTTAATGGGAGTGATTTGCTCAATTACTTCCTTTATATTCAACATATTTTAATCCATCTTTCGTAAAATCATCTAAGCAAATACACTGCTGCCAACATATAAATAACGTGCCCACATTCAGTCAAGAAGCCGTAGGTATCACCAGTCAATCCTCCAAGCTGTCCGCTCAAGAAATGAGCAATACCTAAACTAATGAAGAACGCAACGAAAGCAGTGTATAAGTACGGCAAACCGCAAGCGTAAAGCAACGCCAGGCAAATGCCAAAGGCAATATACACATAACTTGGCTTAGCATATTGGGTAAACATATGACCAATGCCAGTTTCACGAGCATATTTAAAATTAACGATGTAGTTTACCATAAAAGTTCTTGTAGCTACGAACATCGCTACCAATGCGTAACAAAGCTTCATGCCATCAATGGAAGTGTAAGCCGCAATCTTTAAAAGTACCAAGCACACCAAAGCAATAACTGCATTACTGCCTACATGGCTGTCTTTCATAATTTCCAGCATACGCTCTCTGCTGCGGGCACTGAATACACCATCAGAAGTATCCATAAAGCCATCGTACATCAACGCTCCGATGATAACCAGTTCAGCCAAAATTAAGAGCACTGCCCGCATAAAGAGCGGAGTATTTGCCTGTAGCAAACCATAATTAACTACAGCCATAAACACGCCCATGACTAATCCCACTAAGGGAAAGTAAGGTACGCTTTTGGCAAAGTCATCATCACGCCAATCAGTACGATTGGAAAATCTTATTCTTGTTAAAAATTCCAAGCATGTAATAAAATCACGCATCTTTTCACCTGCTCAGTTTGTTATAAACATCAATAGCACTTTGTAAAACTACAACTGCCAAGTTTGCACCAGTACCTTCGCCTAAACGCATTCCTGCATCAACGATGGGCTTCAAGTTTAAAACTTCAAGCATCTTCTTATGTGAGATATCACTACTCAAATGGGATACCAGCATATACTTAGCGCACTCCGGATACAAACCGTAGGCAAGAAGCGCCGCGGCCGTAGCATTCACACCATCGACCATAGTAGGAACGCGGCGCATGGCACCGGCAATAATCATACCTGCAAGTCCTGCGTGGTCGTAACCACCAACCTTGCACAAAACGTCCATTGCGTCGCCAAGCTTAGGCTTATTCACAGCCAAACCATCAATTACAACTTGGCGTTTAATCTTCATACGTTCATCATTAATACCGCTACCTCGTCCTACAGTCAGTTCAGGGTCAAGTCCCAAGAACGCAGAAACTATTGCGCTAGTAGAAGTAGTGTTACCAATGCCCATCTCTGCAGTTTCCAAAAGGTTATAGCCATTATCAATACACTCATTGGCAATTTGCATACCAACTTTGAGAGCTTGTTCCGCTTGCTCACGTGTCATTGCGGGGCCTTGGGTAAAATCTTCCGTACCCCAAGCCACTTTGTGCTGACGCACTTTGGAGTACGCATTTAAATTAAAAGTAGTACCTACATCAACGACGAAGACATCTGCTCCAGCGTGACGAGCCATAACATTGGCGCCTGCAGTCTCACGCATATAACCATTAATCATTTGCAAAGTAACTTCTTGGGGATAAGCACTTACTCCGTATTTTGCAATACCGTGGTCGCCACACATCAAGAGCATTGCAGTTTTAAGCTTTTCAGGCAATGGCTTACCGGTCATTGCAGCGTAGTCCACTACCATTTCTTCAAGTCTGCCCAAGCTGCCAAACTTATCCATTTTAGCCCAGCCTGCTCTAACTTCTTCTGCTCTATTTAACTCAAGAGGAGGTATCATAATCTTTTCCATCACTTACTCCTCTTCCTCAAACTTAAAAGCTAACTTCTTAACATCAACAGCTTGCCCTGCCACGCAGTAGAATACTTTGTCACAAGCAGCAGCAACCTTTTGGTTTACCCAACCAGCAAGGTCACGATACTCACGCGCCATTACATTATCAGGTACAATCCCACCACCAACTTCATTACTTACGAACACAACAAGCTTACCGCAGCTTTTAGCTGCTTCTAAAACTTTATCAATCTCATTCAAAACAAAGTTGCAACGTTCCGGAAAACTACCTTCAATAGCAGTCTTACCATACATTTGGTTGCTCATATAAAGAGTGAGGCAATCAAAGAGCACCGCACCGGTATCTTCACCTAATTTGGCAAACTCTTCTTCTGCATGATACGGAGCTTCATGATTCACCCAACGCCCGTCATTACGACGCTCTTGATGCAAACGCACACGCTCTGCCATCTCATCATCTAAAATCTCTGCTGTAGCAATATAATCGCACTTGGGAGAGTAGTGCAAAACATATTTTTCAGCAAAGGTACTCTTACCACTGCGAGCACCACCTGTAACTAAAACAAGTTCATTCTTCATTAAATAACCTCCCTTCAAAAAGAAAAAACCTCCCACTACTAGCGGGAGGAATATATACAAATACACAAACCAACCTGTCTCTCCCGCAGGTCTTACGGTTTTGAGTGACAGGCAGGTCTCCTGGCTTAGCTTCATCGCCCAACGCGCCTTCCCAGTTTGCACCAGTGACATAATTGCGTAAGGCTCCACTTACAGTAGCGGGAAACTGCTCCGGATTCACACCGGCATTCCCTTTTAAGCACTAGCCGCAGCTAGCGCACCTATCAAAAGATTTTCCAAGTATCTATATTCTATGTAATAACAAAAAATCCTGCAACGTAAGTTGCAGGATTTTTATAGCGTAACGCTTTAATTATTTAATTTGAGCCATTACTTCAGCAGCGAAGTCTTCTTGTTTCTTTTCGATGCCTTCGCCCAATTGGAAACGGGTGAATTCGGTTACAGCAGCGCCAGCAGCAGCTACCAATTTACCAACGGTTTGATCCGGGTCTTTAACGAATTCTTGGTCAACCAAGCATACTTCTTTGTAGTATTTTTGGATACGGCCGATAACCATTTTTTCAATGATGTTTTCCGGTTTGCCTTCGTTACGAGCTTGTTCGGTGAGAACTGCTTTTTCGTGTTCGAGTTCAGCAGTCGGAACTTGTTCACGGTTCAAGTAGCCAGGGTTAGCAGCAGCAATGTGCATTGCTACGTCGTGGCCCAATTCTTCGGTACCAGCGGTCATGGAAACCAATACGCCGATTTTGCCGCCGCCATGGATGTAAGCAGCAACCATACCTTCAGCTGCTTCGTAACGAGCGAAGCGACGGAGGGAGATGTTTTCGCCGATTTTAGCGATACTTTCGGTGATCAAAGCAGCAACGGTTTTGCCTTCTTCGATTTCGGAAGCGTTCAAAGCGTCCATATCAGCAGGGTTGGATTTTGCTACGTGAGCAGCAATACCAGCTACCAATTCTTGGAAGTTTTCGGTTTTAGCAACGAAGTCGGTTTCGCAGTTAACTTCTACGATAACGCCAACTTTGTGATCTTCGGAAACATAGGAAACTACGAGACCTTCTGCAGCGATACGGCCAGCTTTTTTAGCAGCAGCAGCCAAGCCTTTTTCACGCAGGAAGTCAATAGCTTTGTCCATATCGCCTTCGGTAGCAGCCAAAGCTTTTTTGCAGTCCATCATACCTGCGCCAGTACGTTCGCGCAGTTCTTTAACTAAACCAGCAGTAATTTGTGCCATTGTTAGTTCCTCCTAAATATATATTATTCAGCGTCTTCAGCAACAACTTCTTCAGTTGCAGCTTCTTCGGTTTGCATACCTTGACGGCCTTCCAGAACAGCGTCAGCCATTTTAGCGGTCAACAATTTTACAGCGCGGATAGCGTCGTCGTTAGCCGGGATTACATGGTCGATTTCGTCCGGATCGCAGTTGGTGTCAACGGTTGCAACGATGGGGATGTTCAGTTTATGAGCTTCGAGAACAGCGATATGTTCTTTGCGGGGGTCAACGATGAAGAGGCAACCCGGCAATTTTTTCATATCTTTAATGCCGCCCAAGTATTTGGTCAATTTTTCCATTTCATGACGCAAGCCGATAACTTCTTTTTTCGGGAGAAGATCGAAAGTGCCGTCAGCTTCCATAGCTTCCAATTTACGGAGACGAGCGATACGGGTTTGGATGGTTTTGAAGTTGGTCAGCATGCCGCCCAACCAACGTTCGTTAACGTAGAACATGTTGCAACGGATAGCTTCGTCTTTCATAGCTTCTTGAGCTTGTTTTTTGGTACCAACGAACAAAATGTTTTCGCCTTGAGCTGCTACTTCACGGATGAAGTTGTAAGCTTCGTCAACTTTTTTAACGGTTTTTTGCAAGTCGATGATGTAGATGCCGTTACGTTCGGTGAAAATGTACGGAGCCATTTTCGGGTTCCAACGACGGGTTTGGTGACCAAAGTGTACACCAGCTTCGAGTAATTGTTTCATAGAGATAATAGCCATTTTAAATTCCTCCTGTTTTTACCTCCGCAGGAATGGTATTTTCACTTTTTGCGTGGCTAAACGCATTCAACAGATGAATTTTCCTGCGTGTGTATTTTTACACCGTGTGGTATTATATCACAATTCACAAGTCTGAGCAAGAAAAATGTTGCATTTTGTGAAACTTTTGTTACAGAAAAGAAGTGATATTATTATTTTTTCTTCATTAAATATTATAAGTTTTTCATTTTCATACTACGTGCTTTAAGAGTAAGACCAAGCATTAAAATATAAAGACAGCCAATAGTAATAAAAATAGCATCCCAGCCAAAATTATCTTTTACAAACCCAAAAGCCACTGCTTGAACTGCAGCACCAATATAAACAGCCCAATCAAGTACACCTACTACTGTTGAAGACAATGCGCGACCACCTATATCACCAGCAACTGCCCAAATAACACCGTCAACCATACTTGAAATACCTACTATTAATAGAATAATAGAAGCTATCTCTTGAGTTTCAACTTGCGCAAAAACCATCATTCCAACAAAAGTACTTATTGAAGCCAACACCAACATCGGTTCACGCTTACCATTGAATACTTTATCAGTCATAAAAGGAAATACAAACTCAGCAAAAGCTTGACCAACAGGCAACAGAATTGCACTCATAATACCTGCTTTTATAGACAAGCCCATATATTCAACAAAATAGGTCGGAACCCAAGTGAGCAACCCATATCTTCCTATACCAGCAATAGCAGCAATAAAACAGAAAACGATAACTTTAGACTCACTGAAAAGAAGTTTATACGGATAGAAAAATCCTCTGTTCTCGATTTCTACTGCAAGCTCTTTGTCTTTAGTATCAGATTCCAAATCATCTTCCTTAAATGGTTTTAAACCTACATCTTCCGGTTTAGACTTAAATAAAAATGCAAAAACAACTACCATCACAAGCACTGGAAGCATAGGATAACGAAAAGCAGCACGCCATCCCCATTCAGGATTTTGAACTATACAAAACATAATAGTTATATAAGTTACAATCTGAGCAACACCGGAAAAAGCAGTTGCTACGCCAGAAGCAAACCCCCTATCTTCCTTAGGCCACCAATTGTTAATAACACCAATACCATTTGCCCATACCATAGATTGACAATAACCATTTAATCCCCACAGTACAGCAATAACAGGAATTGAAGATTGAAAAGAAATAAGTATATTCAATATAGCTGAACTAACTATACCAAACATCATAAATTTCTTGTATCCAAAGTATGCACCAAGACGTCCATTAATGAGTTGACCAAACGCATAACACCAAAACAGCGCAGAAGACACTACTCCCATTGCTGCGGTGGTAGAACCAAGTCCTTCTGCCATCTGAGTCAAAACCAAGTTAATATTTTGGCGACCATTATAAAAAAACATATAAGTCAACCCAAAACTTAACAACACTTTCCAAGCAAACTCTTTAAATTGAGCATATTCTTTTTCAGTATAGCCAAATCTAGCTTTATCAGTAAACATTCATTTTTCCTCCCATCAAATACATCTTTGAAAATTAAAACAAATTTAGTGTCTATTAAACAAATCACAAGTATATACTTCGAACCATTCTCATTCAGGGACAATAATTCATAACACTAATTTTAATTATACTTTATATTTTATCAAATAATCATTCATTTTCGCAAGTATTAATTGTAAATTTGAATTTCAATAAACAAAACCACTGCTCAAAAAAAAAGAGCAGTGGTTTCACTTCAAAGTTAGTTATTCAGTTATTCTTCTACCTTCCAAATAGTATCTCTTTTCTTCCGCTTCACCCATGGAGAAGGTTTTGCGGGGCATTACGCCATTATTTACGATATTTTCGAAGAAGGCATTTTTAGTTACGTTAGGCATTAAGAAGCCAATGGTGTTTTCTTTTTGGGAAAGTTGTTCCAAGGTTTCATCACCATGGATGTAGTCAATCTCGCCAACATTTTCTTTCAAGTATTTGTCCAAAGCGATTTGGATTACTTCCAAAGGAAGTTCGCCGTTCTCGTCGTTGATGGACAATTCGCCAGTTTGGCCGTTAGCAAACCATTTTACAGCAGTCCCCTTCCCGCCAATTTCAGTTTGCAAATATTCCAAGAGTTCGTTCACGTCTACACTAGTGAGCAAGCGGTGAATTGGTTCGAAAACTTGCGCTTCGTCGTAGATGTTTTCCAATTCAACAAGAGCGAAGCGTGCAGGATGGTTAGCAACTTTTTCTGCACCTTCTCTTGCTTTCAACTCCTCGTAGCAAGCTTTAGCAGTTGCCAAAGAATGATTACCGTCCCCTACTGCATAGGTCATCGGTGCTTTACCGGTAGCTTCATTAGAAACAGCACTAACAACTTCACCGGCGATAGCACCTCTGGTGTAAGCAGCAAGTGGAAGGCCTTTAGTCTGATTATAACGAGTGATATAAGCACCGTTGTAAAGGGAATTGATCATACCAGAAACAAAGGATTCAAGGTTAGACCAAGAAGTAAAGGCGTTGCGAATCTTCTCACGAGTGATAGTAACACAATACTGAAGATCGGAGTTAACAGCAAAGTATTGAACGGCAATCTCAGCATCATATTTCTGGAGAAGACCAGCGAAGTCGTTGACGTTAAAGCCACGAGCCTTAGCAGGATTAACATACGCATCTTCAATGAACTGACCAAGAGGCATACGTTCACCTTCGAGTGATGCTAGAGGGTTGTTGAAAGTTTTGTTGTAAACGGCAGTGTAAACAACTTTTTTAAGCAGGCTCACGAAATCGTTTAGCACATTGACGTTTTGGGAGTCCAAAATTGGAGCACCGAATTCACCAATGGTAGTGCTATCAGTAACGACAGGCACAAACTGATGATAAATACTATTTTGATTAACAGACATTTCACGCATCTTATTGAGAGCCGTCTGTAATCCGGTAGATGGATACATAGTATCTCCTTTCTTTATTATTTAATGTATAAAGTTACCTTTAGCGTCAAAGGCATCCTTTAACGAAATTGATTGCTTCTTTTCTTCTGGAGCAGGATTTTCTTTAGTTTCTTCTCTTCCCATTGGAATTTGTTGTAAAAGATTACCATTAGCTGTGACTAATTTGTCATTGCGATTCTTTAGATCTTCTATTTCTTTACGCTGTTTCTCAATCAATTCCTGAGTAGAAGCATTTTCGGTCATTAGAATGCCTAGATCGTCAGCAATAAGAGCAGATGTATCTTTTCCAAGTTTTTCTTCCATAGAAGAAGTAATCTTCAAGAGTTTCTCATCTTCCATAATTTTATTATACCATAAATTTAATTAACGCAAGTCTAATCTTTTACGCTGCAAAATAAACCAAGGAAAATGCGATCTTTTGCTGGTCGGAGTTGGAGTTGGAGTTGGAGTGCCTGAATATGGATTATAAATAAATCCTTGGAAAACCAGACTTCCAGAAGAATAAGGTGGATAAAGTGTCATCAAATAAAAATACGTTCCGCCATAATCAGAGTTTGAAGTAACAATTGAGCCATCCGGATTAATTTGCTCAACCACAGCAACGTGACCTGTGCCAATTGCACCACCAGAAAAGCAGGCAATCGCTCCGAGTTTTGGAGTCATGCCATGCTCATAGGCCGACGAATTATTATACCAATCAACGGCATTACCTAACATTCCAAGAGGGGTTTCATCATGTCCAAATTGATTATTAATTTCCCAAAATCTACCCCAAGCATAACAAGTACAGTTTGGAAGTCCGTAACCTCCTGCTTCATAGGGGTTAGTATTAGAATACCAATATCTACTCCCAGCCATACCATCAGTGTTTAATCTTGGAGTGAATGGCATTAGTATCTTTGCATCCTTTTTCTTAGTTTAATTGAATCGTTATCTTTTATTATATCATTATAGAATCTGGCTTCACTTCTCTTAAAATAGAACCATCTTCTTTGAAGTTTTCCGTTGAACCGGTACATTAGATAATATCTTTTCCAGAATTTATCTTTCTTACAGTTACTCATAATACGACAAGATAATTGCAATAATATAAAGCAATATTGCTAAAATTATTACTCCTGTCATTCATCCCTCTTTTCTATCGTATCCCCGCTGTACAAACCTACACCGGATTCACTATGCCAGCCGTCATAAACTGATTGATTGGGTTTTACAAACAGAGAAAACCATGTTTTGGCATATGCATCCATGATTTCTCCATAATGAAGAGTGTTTTCACAGTCCATCATGATTTTACTCATAGTATCACCGGCTTTTACATCCCAAAAATGGCATCCAGAAATTGGAATGGGAAGATCGGGTTCTTGAAATAAATAATCCCAACCAGACCAACGTAAAGCACCAGAAAAACTATTGACAGAAATATTGATAATATTAGAAGCTTGACCACCGAACTCACAATTTGCACCTCCTTGATTTGTTGAATACAGAGGTACATAAAGCACCCCTCCACTCCAAAATGGATTTCCGGCCACCATTCCAGTATGACCATACTCTCCATTATGAGAAACCCAAATATCCCCCTCTCTTAGATCCTCTGGATTATAGATTAAATCATAATGAGTACTATCGTTTCCTCTGGCATTATAATCTCTGCAATCCCAAATCCCTTTAGCACCACCAGTTCCACAAGTAGAAGGCCAGTAGCCAACTTGATTTTCCATTAAGAGAGCAGTGGTGTTATAGCATTGAGATCCATAAGGATTGTTAAGATAGATACACTGATTCCATGTCGCATTAATAAAAGATTGTGGGGTTGTAATATCAACTGCATACCCTCTTACAGCATTTTCTTTTTCTTCCTCGGATAATTTATCAACATCAAAAATCTCACCGCCATCAATATCTTTGATAAACGGAGTTTCTTCATTTTGGGAAAGTTCAAGATTAGTAGTGATTGTAACTTTCTTTTCTTGCCCTAAAAGACATACAGAAAAGGTAATACTCCCTGATGTGATGAGAACCAAAAGAATCTCTAGTATTTTCTTGATTTTATCTTTTGTAAACATTAAGCCTCCTTATCTATTTTATCTAATATATGCTGCAACATCTTAGCTGCCTCTTTATTATCTAAAATTTCCCATATACTAGGATCTGGGAAACGGTCATCATAAGGAAGAATGTCACAGCCTAAAATCTTACCTTCAATGGCCACACGTCCAACAGCATAAAGTTTCTTATATTTAGCGATTTCTTCAAGCAAAATCTCTCTAGGTAATCCTGATATAATATCACAATTAGAATCTTTAATTATTGAGTTTGCTTTACCGATTCGACCAGCAAAGGCTATTTCTTCAGTTTTAGGGGATAAAAATCTCTTAACATAATTTACATCAACAGAAAGCGGCAAATAAACAGGCATGCCTAAATGCTTAACCTTCTCACAAGTTTCTGGGATTCCGCAGACTAGAACCAAATCATTGTAGTTTTTAAGATAATCGTAACGTTCTGGATATTTATTATTGTGAATGAACACAATAGAGTGATCCAAGGCTTTACCTGTGTTAATTGTCACCCAGTTTCTATCGGTTTTAACTCTAGGTATAATGTTTCTTACAATTTCTTCCGAATAATAAAAAGCACCGTTGTTGTGAAAAATG
>CALCHC010000104.1 GCA_937901335.1 uncultured Phascolarctobacterium sp.
GTGCAGCTGTTTGGAACGAAGGCAAACTTACTATTAATAATGGTACTTTCACTACAAATGACCAAGCTGGTGAGGGTAGTTATGGTGCTGCATTGAATACTCGCGCAGGTGGTGAAGCAGTTGTTAATGGTGGTAGATTTGAAGCATATAGTCAGTTAACATACGCTATTGTAAACGAAGGTAAGACAACTATCAATAATGTAACAGTCAAGGGCAAGCATGGCGCTGTAGCAGGCGCAGAATCAAATGACCAAACAACTATCAATGGCGGTTCATTTGAACTTATGGAAAACCCTGGTGTTTCTGACCACTGTGCTTACTGTGTTTCAGACATTAAGGGTGGTAGCTTTACACTTGGCAACAATACTGATAGTGGTGCTCAAGTATTCTGCGAATCAACAATCGCTGATGGCTACAAAGCAATCGCGAAGGATAGCAAGTACTATGTAGTTCCTGCAGAAGCAGAAGCAGTAGCAACAACAACATCTGAATTGAATAATGCTCTTGCTAATGGTGATGATGTAGTTCTTTTTAGCGATATTGCTGTAGCAAAATCTGACGCTGGTAGCAATGGTTATGGAGCAACAGGTATTAGTCAACTTAATGGTGGTGTAATTGATGGTAATGGCAATGACCTAAGCGTTAACGCATGGGGTACTTGGGATAGCGCACTCAACACAACCGGTGGTACTATCAAGAACTTGAACGTAACCGGTGGTATGCGTGGTATCTTTGTAAACCATAATAGTACAAACAATAGCAAGGTTATTCTTGAAAATGTGGTGATTGATGGTACTGTTTACACAATCTCTTGCGACCAAGGTACAAACCAAGGCCTTGAAGCAACCAACTCAACTTTCAATGGTTGGACTTCTTATGCAACTACTATAGGCAATGTGAAGTTTACAAACTGCTCATTTGGTGAAGGTCAAGGTTACGCATTCTGCCGTCCTTACGCTCCAACAACATTCGTAGGTTGTAACTTCGCAGCTGGATATGAAATTGATGCTCGCGCAGCAGTTACTTTTGAAAACTGTACAATCGGTGGTGTTGCTTTGACAGCAGAAAATCTTGCAACTCTTGTAACATCAAACACTGCAAACGCAACTGTGAAATAATCAGTAAACTATAGGGTTATGGGGGGTGAAACTCCCATAGCTCGCGAAGGACTTGTTTCTTCATATAAAAACGTGTGTGGAGAGTGTGCCGGGTGCATGCTCTCCTTTTTGTACATTGTTTGGGAACATCCAAATGTTTAGCCTCGGGGTGGGTATATGGGGTGGCTTTTTAATCCGGTGGAGGCACTCGCTGTGCTCGTTTACTACCGGTTATCAAGGTGTTACCCTATCTCTTGCATCGCTTACTATGTGCCCTATTAAACGATATAATTATATATAGTTTGTGTTTTGGTCTATGCAAAAAGAACGTGGAAAATAGTGTTAACTTCAAATC
>CALCHC010000105.1 GCA_937901335.1 uncultured Phascolarctobacterium sp.
AAAATCACTTTTTGTAAAAGGAAGTGTAAAGTTTTTTACAGGCAGTAATCATTTCTATAACTACCTTTTCTAAAGAAAGTTCAGCACCAAGTAAAGAAGCTATCCTCATCAGAGGATAGCTTCTTTACTTTTGGAGAAATGAATGTATGAAAAAGCCTGAGTAAAGGCCTTTCGGCAATTGGAGAAATTAAAACCAATTTATTTTTTTACTTGGTGCTTTTCAAAGAAAGCGTTGTATTCTGCTACAACCTTATTAGCATTTTCAATCGCCATATTTCTTTGCTCAACGATGTGGTTCAAATCGTCTGTCGCACCATCAATATACTTTTGGGCTGCGTCCATATAAGCAGTAACTGCTGCAACCCATTTAGTAATAGCTTCAGTATCACTAATGCTTTTGGGTGTGGTCGGAATTTGCGGAAGCACATCCGCTTGCAAAGGGTACGCAGTAACCATATTAGTTGCTTTAGGAGTGGAAGCTTGCGCTTCCTTGCTTTCCTTAACTTCTGCGTGTGCTCCGTACGCCAAGCCCAACACCAAGAATGTAGTCAACATCACTTGACTGATTTTCTTACACATATCTTAACCGCCTTAACATCAGTAGTCTTAAACAGTTCCACAATGGAGATATTCATCTGTTCCGCAATGCGCAGATAAACCGACAAGGGTTGTTCTAAAACATCAATACCCCTTTCAATTTTAGAAAGCTTCGCCACGCCAATGTTCAAGCGTTGTGCCAAAGCAACCTGCGTCATACCACACAACCTGCGGTGAAAGATGATGTTCGCCCCTATGTCTTTATAAATATTTTCGTTCATGTTATCCCCTCATAAACATAAACTATTGCACTTTGAGTGCAGTGATAACCTTTTTGGTCAAATCTTTGCCACCAACAATCATTGCATTAGCGTTTACAACGCTATCCACTTTGTTAGCTTGCGCTACGCTCAAGATAGTTTCGCGAATCTTTTTATTGATGGGTTCATACTTGCGTTGTTCAAACTTCGCCATTTGGGCATTCAACTTATTGGCAAGTTCAATTTTTTCTTGATCAGTTGTGAGAGCTTTTGCTTGTTCGTTAAACTGAGCTTGCAAACGAGTTTTATCTGCAACAACTTCTTGAGCAACTTCCTT
>CALCHC010000106.1 GCA_937901335.1 uncultured Phascolarctobacterium sp.
CGTCAGCGACTTGTTTATAATACCATCTGTTTTCAGATATGTCAACACCTTTTTTAAAAGTTTTTTACATTTTTTCAAGAAAGTTTCTAAAACCCTAAAACAATGACAAAAGCACTTCCTAGTGGTATAATGTCTTAGATGTTGGCTTTGCCACATTCCTACAAATCTATAAGCGAGGTAAACATGATTTATTCCATCCTTAAAACACTGTTAATCTTCATAAGTTCTGTGATGATAATGGCTGTTTCTGTTTGGTACGGTTTCTCCGGTTTGTTTGCTCCTAAAAATATGGATGAACAACTCCAACCGGATGCTGCTTCCGAATTTTATGATAGCAAAGGTTCCTTAATCTATACAACACTTTCTGAAGAACGCCGCATACCCATCAATATAAACTACATTCCCGATCACACCCAAAAAGCTTTTATCGCAATTGAAGATAATCGCTTCTATGAACATTTGGGCGTAGACTTCCGTGGCACTGCCCGCGCAGTAGTTTCTACTTTGAGCGGTCGCGAAGTTCAAGGTGGTAGTACCATCACCCAACAACTTGCGAAAAACGCTTTCTTAACTCAAGAACGTACCATCACTCGTAAAGTTAAGGAAGCTTTCCTGGCACGCGAATTGGAAAAACGCTATACCAAAGATGAAATCCTGGAAATGTATCTTAACCATATCTACTTTGGCCAAGGTGCTTACGGTGTAGAAAGTGCAGCAAGATATTATTTTAATAAGGAAGCAAAAGATTTGAACATTGCAGAATCTGCTACCTTAGCTGCTATTCCTAAAAGCCCCAACTATTTCAATCCTTTTGAAAATCCTAAAGCAAGCAAGGAACGCCAAGAACTTGTAATCGACCAAATGGTTAAATATGGTTTCATTACCGAAGCTCAAGGCGAAGCTGCTAAAAAAGAAGAACTTAAATTAGCAACCACTGCTAAAAAACGAGAAGATAATCCTAACTTCTACTTCATCGACATGATTACCCAAAAGGTTATTGATGAATTAGGTGCAGAAGCTCTTTACAAAGGTGGTCTTAAAGTCTACACCACTTTAGACAGCGATATGCAAAGAGCCGCTATCGAATCTTTGAAACATTTGCCTGCTCCTGTAATGGAAGAAAAAGATTTAGGCAAACTTAAAGAAGATGAACATCCCGTTGCATACAACGATAAAAACAAACTTACTCAACCTCAAGTAGCACTTGTTGCTATCGACCCCAACACCGGTCACGTAAAAGCAATGCTCGGTGGTCGTGGTCAAGATAAATTTAACCGTGCTACTCTTTCCGTCCGTCAACCTGGTTCTTCCTTCAAACCCTTCGTTTATTTGACTGGTATGGCAAATGGCTTTACCCCCGCAAGTATTATGGAAGATAAAGAAGAAGAATTTGACAAAGACTGGAGACCTAGAAACGTAACTAAAAAATGGTACGGTAAAGTTAGCTTGCGTACTGCAATCGCTCGTTCCATGAACATTCCTACTATCCGCCTTGCTCGCGAAGTAGGCGTACACAAAGTTGTAGAAACTGCTCAAAAAATGGGTATCAGCACTTTGGAAACCGAAGGTAAGTATTCCGACGCTAACCTTTCCATGGCAATTGGTGGTCTCAGCCACGGCGTAAGTCCTTTGGAAATGGCATCTGCTTACGGCGTATTTGCTACTAACGGTATTTTGTGCAAACCTTTCGCACTGTTGAAAATCACAGACGCCCAAGGCCAAGTTCTTTACGAAAACAGCACCGAACCCAAACGCGTAATGGATCCCAAACCCATCTACACTACCGTTGATATGATGAAAGACGTTCTCATCTGGGGTAGTGGTGGCGGTATGGGCATTGGTCGTCCGGCAGCAGGTAAAACCGGCACCACTGACAACTACGTTGACGCTTGGTTCGTAGGCTTCACCCCTGACCTTAGTACTGCAGTTTGGGTAGGCGATGATAACAACCGCACTCTCGACAATATGTCCGGTAGCGGCACTCCCCTTTCCATCTGGCACGACTTTATGGTTAAAGCTCACAAAGACATTCCTGTTAGCGACTTCGTGAACCCCGGCGTAGAGATTCCTCCTGAACCGGTAATCCTGCAAGATGAAACTGTTAATCTGGAAAAAGAAATGACCAGACTTGCAGAAGAAGCAGCTAAAAAACAAGCTCTTTTGGAAGAAGAAAAAAATAAAGAACGCGAAGAACGTAAATCCAAACGAGAATTGGAAAGAGAACGTAAGAAACGCGAAAAAGAGCTTGAAAAAGAACGTGAGAAAGAAAAAGAAAGAAAAGAGAAAGAGCGCGAAAAGGAACGCAAATCCAAGCGCAACAAAAACAAAGATAAAGACGACGATAGAAACAAAGAAGATGACGACAAACCTGTCGTTAGCACTAAACCTGTTCGTCGTAGCATGAAAGACCGCATCCAAGACATTAGCGGCCAATAAAAGTACTAATCAAATTACACCTACAGCCTTAAAACTGTAGGTGTTTTCTTTTTAAAAAATTAACTTCCTCGTCTCCACACAGTAGGCAAGCAAAAGAGAGTTATGTTATAATGTAGACATCAATTGAATATTACTTATTTAATCATATTTAGAAAAGGAGAATACTCATGAGCAACAAACCTTTGAAAATAGTTGAAACCGTATTGCGCGACGGTCACCAATCTTTGGCTGCTACTCGTATGCGCATTACCGACATGCTTCCTGTATTGGAAAAAATCGATGCAGTAGGCTACCACGCTGTAGAAGCTTGGGGCGGCGCAACCTTTGACTCCTGCTTACGCTTTTTGAACGAAGACCCCTGGGAAAGACTTCGTACTTTGAAAAAACACCTTCCCAACACTCCGATTCAAATGCTGCTCCGTGGTCAAAACGTTTTGGGCTACAACCATTATGCTGACGACGTAGTAACTGAATTCGTAAAACGCTCCGTTGATAACGGCGTTTCCATTATGCGTATCTTCGACGCATTGAACGATACCCGCAACTTGGAATGTGCAATGCGCGCAGCAAAAGCAGCAGGTGCTCACGTTCAAGGCTGTATCGTTTACACCATCAGCCCCTATCATAAAGATAGCGACTTCGTAAAACTTGGTAAAGAATTGGTACAAATGGGTGCTGACTCCATCTGTATTAAAGATATGGCAGGCTTGCTCCGTCCGTTCGCAGCAGAAAGCCTCGTTCGTAGCTTGAAAGCAGAACTGAACGTTCCCATCGACCTGCACACCCACTTCACCAGCGGCATGGGCGATATGACCTACTTGAAAGCAGTTGAAGCTGGCGTTGACATCATCGACACCGCTTTGTCTCCCTTCTCCGTAGCAACCAGCCAACCTTGCACTGAATCCATCGTTGCAACCTTGGAAGGTCACGCTCGTGATACCGGTTTGAACTTGGCTGCTCTCCACGATTTGGCAGACCACTTCAAACAAGTTAAAACCTCTTTGACCAACGACTTTAGCCTGAACACCAACATCCCCATTGACCCGAAAGTACTTACCTTCCAAATCCCCGGTGGTATGCTTTCCAACTTGCTCAACCAAATGAAAGAAATGGGCGTTGCTGATAAATATGAACAACTTTTAGAAGAAATGCCTCGCGTACGTGCTGACCTTGGCTATCCTCCGCTGGTAACTCCTACCAGCCAAATCGTAGGTTCCATGGCAGTTATGAACGTAACCTTTGGTCGTTACAAAATGATTCCTCGCGAAGTTAAAGATTTGATTTTGGGCAAATATGGTCGCACTCCTGCTCCCATCAACGAAGAAATCAAACAAATGGCAATTGGCTCAACTCCGCAAATCGACCATCGTCCGGCTGATGATATTCCGCCTCAAATGGAAAAACTTACCCAACAATTGGCAGAAGCTGGCTATCCCAACGCTTCTGTAGAAGATGTACTCAGCTACGCTTCCTTCCCCGAAGTTGCATTGAACTTCTTCAAAAACAACAGATAATTACAAATAAAAAAATCCCGCTCATTCCTGAGCGGGATTTTTTATTTGCTTATGGAAAATTTATTTTACTGCTGCAGCGCAACGAGCACACAAAGTCGGGTGTTCTGCGTCTTTGCCTACTTCATCACTGTAAATCCAGCAACGTTCGCATTTTTCGCCTTCAGCTGCTTGAACAGTTACTTTCAAATCTTCACGACCAGTTGCAGAGCCTTCTTCAGTGCCTTCTACAATGGTAGCTTTAGAAACGATCAGCAGAGTAGCCAATTCAGCTTCTACAGATTTGAGGATTGCCAAAGCATCGCCAGTAGCGTGAAGAACTACATTAGCATCCAAGGAGTGACCGATGGTTTTTTCACGACGAGCAACTTCCAAAACTTTGGTGATTTCGCTACGGATTTCGATGAAGTTATCCCATTTAGCTTCCAAAGCTTCGTCAAGATATTCTTCTTTAACTTGCGGCCAGGGCAGCATTTGTACGGACACAGGAGCATTAGCAGGTTTTTTCATGAATTGCCATACTTCTTCCATGGTGAAGCTCAATACAGGAGTGAGCATTACCATCAAGTCCATAAGAATTTCGTACATAGCGGTTTGTGCGCTACGACGTTCTTTGCTGTCTGCTTTGTAAGCATACAAGCGGTCTTTGAGAATATCCAAGTAGTAGCTGGACATTTCAACGGTGCAGAAGTTATGGATTGCATGATAGAGAACGTGGAATTCGTAGTTGTCGTATGCTTCGGTAACTTCTTTTTTCAAGAGTTGCAAATGCATAAGAGCCCAACGATCCAATTCAAGCATTTCATTGAACGGAACTGCATCTTTTTCATAATCAAAGTCAGCAGTGTTGCTCAAGATGTAACGCATGGTGTTACGGATTTTACGATAAACTTCGGAAAGTTGTTTTACGATTTTCGGGGAGATACGGATATCTGCTCTGTAGTCGGTGGAAGCAGTCCACAAACGAACGATATCAGCACCATATTGGCTAATGATTTCTTGCGGAACCATTACGTTACCAACGGATTTAGACATTTTGCGACCTTCGCCGTCTACTACATAACCGTGAGTCAATACGGATTTGTAGGGAGCTTTGCCGGTAACAGCAACAGCAGTCAACAAGGAGGATTGGAACCAACCACGATGTTGGTCACTGCCTTCCAAGTACATGTCAGCAACTTGACCCAATTCAGGACGTTGCATTACTACGGATTGGTGAGTGGAACCACTGTCGAACCAAACGTCCATGATGTCGGTTTCTTTGGTGAAGTGGGTATGACCACATTTGGGGCAAACAGTGCCAGCAGGCAACAGTTCTTCAGCCGGACGAGCCCACCAAGCATCGCAACCTTCTTTAGCGAAGATGTTTGCTACGGATTCGATGGTTGCGTCGTTAATCAGGTGTTCACCACATTCTGCGCAGTAGAATACGGGAATGGGTACGCCCCAAGTACGTTGACGGCTGATGCACCAGTCATGACGTTCAGAAACCATGTTGTGGATACGTTGTTGACCCCAAGCAGGAATCCATTGTACATCTTCAGCGATAGCTTTCAATGCATCATCACGGAAACCATCAACGGAAGCAAACCATTGCGGAGTTGCACGATAGATGATGGGGTTTTTGCAGCGCCAGCAGTGTGCATATTGGTGTTTGATATTTTCTTTGCCAAGGAGCATATTGAGCTCGGACAAGTATTTCAAAATGGGGATATTTGCGTCGAATACAAACATGCCTGCGAAGCGTTCGCCAGCTTCCGCAGTCAATTTACCTTGTTCGTCAACAGGGCAAAGGATGGGCAGTTTGTATTTCAAGCCGGTTTCAAAGTCAACGTCACCGTGACCAGGAGCGGTATGTACGCAACCAGTACCAGCTTCAGTGGTTACATAGTCAGCCATAACTACGAGAGATTCGCGGTCAAGTTCAGGCATCGGATGTTTGCATTTTGCAAATTCCATTTCTTTACCCATAACGGTACCGAGGATGTTGCTCAAGTCTTTTTTGCAAACAGCGCCAACTTGTTCCAACATATCTTTAGCCATGAATACTACTTCGCCTTCGCATTCAACCCAAGCATATTCAAGGTTCGGGTTCAATGCAACTGCAACGTTTGCAGGCATGGTCCAGGGAGTGGTGGTCCAAATAACCATGGATGCTTGCATACCTTTAGCAGCTTCCGGCATTTTGCCCAAGTCATCGATGATGGGCATTTTTACATAGATGGTCGGAGTTTTTTGTTCGCCGTATTCGATTTCTGCTTCAGCCAAAGCGGTTTCGCAGTGCGGGCACCAGTAAACAGATTTTTTACCTTTGTAGATGTAGCCTTTTTTAGCCATTTCGCCGAATACGCGAATTTGTTCAGCTTCAATGTGGGGGAACAAGGTTACATAAGGATGTTCCCAGTCACCAAGAACGCCCAAACGTTTGAAGTCTTCACGTTGCAAATCGATGAAGCGCAGAGCATAATCGTGGCATTGACGACGGAGAGTCAAGTCATCAATTTCTTTACGGTTCAAGCCCAATTCTTTGATTGCAGCGTGTTCGATAGGCATACCGTGAGTATCCCAACCAGGAACGTACGGGGTATCGAAACCTTGAGCGTATTTATATTTGATGATAATATCTTTCAAAATTTTGTTCAAAGCATGACCCATGTGGATTTTGCCGTTTGCATACGGAGGGCCATCGTGAAGGATGAATTTTTCGTTACCTTCATGAAGTGCTTGTTTTTTCCAGTAGATTTCGTTTTCTTCCCAGAACTTTTGGAATTCCGGTTCACGTTGCGGCAAGTTTGCACGCATGGGGAATTCGGTTTCCGGCAAGTTAAGAGTTTTGCTATAGTCCATTGCCATTGTGTATGTTACCTCCAATATTAATTAACAAAATAAAAAAGCTTCGTCCCTAACTAGGGACGAAGCTACGTAAACAAAATACAAGTACTCCGTGGTACCACCCTAATGACAGTTATTCAAAATAACGTGCCACTCGAAACGCTGTATCGGGCGTTTCCCGTACTCGCCTACTTTATTCGACGAATCCGCTCCAAAGTGATTTTCACCAGTTTAGACGTTGTTTGGGCTTGCACCATCCCCAAATCGCTTTGCTTGTCGCCACAGGCTACTGTCTTTATCATAGCGTTAGCCAATATTAAAACACAATAATTATAACGCAGTCATTATCGTAAAGTCAACCTAAATCAGCTTGGCTTTACTTCTTTTCGTATTTGAAATCAAAAATTCCGTAACCCTTACCTTCGTTTAAATGAGAAGTATCATTCAAACGGAAAAGAGCGTGTTCGTGCCATTTGTTTCTACCTAAAACAGAAACACTTGCAGGCAAAACATCAACGGACATATTTAAAGCAACAACTTGCTTCATATCCATTCCCAGCCAATGGAATATAAGGTTTTGCACCGTACCTTTGTGGGCAACAATAATAAGGTTTTCCTTTTCAACATCAGCTTTTTCCAATAAGCCTTGCACATTGCGATTATAAAACTCAATGCGAGTTTCGCCACCGGGATAATTACGATGGTCAATCTCCTGCTCAGTTGCAGGACGACAGTAGATTTTCTTAGCTTCTTCTTCCGTCAAGCCTGCAGCTTCCCCATTATTCTTTTCACGCAGGAAGGTGTACTTTTCAATTTTATCTTCCAACCCTAAAGCTCTGCCAATAATCTCTGCTGATTCCACTGCACGTTTTAAATCGCTGGTCAGAATACGCAATTTAGTATTCTTGCCTGCAAAATCCGCCGCCAATTTTTTAGCAGCCATTTCAATTTGCCAACGACCTTTATCAGTTAAATCAGAATCAGTCCAGCCACCGGTCAGCTTTAAAGTATGATGGGTTGCTTCACCGTGACGCACTAAAATAATCATACTATCCCTCCGTTATTCTACGGTATGGTCTTCAAAATTTTCCAGTAATTCCATTTGAGTTTTCAAAAGATGCATCATATGGTTACGATGTACCATTGCTTTTTTAACTTGATTGTTATAAGCGTTTTCTGCCAAGGAAGCTCTGGATTCCGCATCAAAAATAATTTTACGGCAACGTTCTTCCGCGTCACCAACAATTTTGCGGTAGTTAACGTTAGCTTCCATCATCATCTTGTTAGCTTCAGTGCGTGCAGTTTCCAAAGTTTTAGCAGCTTCTGCTTCCGCAGTATTGGTGCGGCGTTTGCAGGTATCTTCAGTAACAACTTTAAGTTTTGCTACTTCCATCTCTGCAGTATTACGCATTTTTTCTACGAAGTTTTTAGTTTCTTCTTTCAGCTTGCTGCATTCTGCTTCAGTAGCACTAAGCATATTTTCAGTTTTAGTTTTAGCTTGATTGTACATATCTTCAACTTTAGCCATAGTATCAGCTAAAAGTTGCTCGCATTTCACTTGGGTTTCGTGTTCCAAGAGAGCAGCTTTCTTTTCACTGTTAGCTTTAACTTCATCTGCAGTTTCTTGGGCTACAGCAAGAGTGCTTTGCATAGTAGCTTCCATTTGTTGGTAATATTCCAACTTGGAACTTACACGTTCAATGGTTTCTTTCAGCTCCATATTATCGATGTAAAGATACTCATATTCTTTACGAAGTTCTGCTAAATATTTATCTACTTCTTCTACCTCGTAACCACGAAAGCCCTTGGTAAAAGTTTTATTTTTAATATCTTGCGGTGTTAACATTGCTACTCCCCTATCTTAAATAAATCGTTTCAAAGTAACACTAATGCGTCCTTTTTTAGTAGTACCGCGGATTTCAGCCACTTCTACCCTGCCACGACCACGGAAGGAAATTACATCTCCTTCATTAACCGCTTGGGCAGCTTTCTTAGCTTCCTTCCAGTTCAGTTTCACATTGAGGCTTTTAATCTCATCAGACATTCTGCTACGAGAAACGCCATAACCAGCAGCAGCTACTGCATCAAGACGCAAATCAGCAACAGTTGCATTAATAACCTTTACCTTTTCTTCCTTTTGCAGTAACTCATCTGCAGAAATCTCAGTCAAAGTAACAGGTGCAGAACCAATTTGAGTAAGATTGCTGTTCAAATAATTGGTCAAAGTTTTTTCTGCAACAAACTGCGCACCTTCAGGAACAAAAACAATATCGCCCAAAGCTTCGCGTTTGCAACCAGTACCCATAAACGCACCTAAAATATCACGATGGGACAAATCATAATAACGTTTATCCCAACCTGCTAAAAAGCAAGTAATGCCATAATCAGGAGTACCGTAAAAATCTTCTGCAATAAAAGCAACTTTTACACGTTCTGCATTTTGAAAACCACCATAACTTTCCAACTTGATGTTTTCAAAATTGGCAACGATAATTTCTGCCACGTTGTACGCATGAGGGTCTAAAAATTCGCTGACACGATACTTACGACTTTTGTTAGCACCTTCTGCCAAATCAAGGAGCTTCGCCGCCAGTTGTTCATCGCCGCCAGCTCTAAAATATCTTAAAATCTTTTCTCTATCTGCCATATATTATTTTCCTTGTAATTCGTCGCTACGCTTCAAAACAGCTTGCACTGCATCGTAGAAAGCACCACGCACACCATGATTTTCCAAAGCGTGAATACCTGCAATTGTAGTACCACCGGGAGAAGTTACTTGATCTCGCAGCACTGCAGGATGCATACCGGTTTCAATGCACATCTTGCCACTGCCTGCCAAAGTTTGCGCCGCCAATTTAATTGCCAATGCACGGGGCAAACCTGCACGCACGCCAGCGTCTGCTAAAGCGTCAATAATCACGAACGCATATCCAGGGCCACAACCACTAACTGCAGTAATTGCTTCCAAAGCACTTTCCGCAACAACTTCTACTTCACCACAAGAGCCAAAGATTGCTTTAGCTACTTCCAGCATTTCGTCAGTAACATTTTCATCACGGCAAATTGCAGTCATACCTGCACCTACTGCGAGCGGAGTGTTGGGCATAGTGCGGACAACAGGGAAACCAGGTGCATAACCGTGAAGCATATCTAAAGTTACACTACCCATAATGGAAAGCACCCAAGCAGAAGCTTTAACCTCTGCTACTAAATCAGAAGTAATTGCCACAGGAGCAACTTGGGGTTTCACTGCGAAAATTACCAAGTCAGCATCACGCACTGCTTCTTTATTATCGGTAGTAGCATTTACACCGTAAGTTTCTTTTAAATAGCTGCAACGTTCTGCGCCATGTTCGCCTACAGAAATAGTCTCGCCTGCAACTAAACCGCTACCAATAATACCTTTGATGATGGCTTCTGCCATGGCACCGCCACCGATGAAAGCAATTTTATGTAAATTTAATTTTTCCACGGTTGTTCATCCTTTTCATTATAAATGCTAATACCTGCATCAATATCTACATTTCTGGGCGCGCATACTAAAATGCTACGACCAATCTTTTTCATGCTACCACCTAAAGCATAAATAGTGCCGCTGATAAAATCGGTCATACGCTTGGTAACAATGTTATCAGTATTTTCAAAGTTAACTACTACGGGTTGGTTACCACGCAAGTAGTCTGCAATCTTTTGGGAATCGTCAAAAGTAGTAGGTTCAATAACAACCACACGTACTTGCTTGTCGGCAATTGGCATGGAAATAGTTTTGCCGTTGCCTACAGGCTCTACAGCTTTTTCTACATTCTTACGAGCAAAGAAAGGAGCAGCTTTTTTCGGAGCTTCTTCTTCCACCGGTTCTTCTTTAACCGCTACTTCTTCAACTTCTTCCTCTGCTTTCTTTCTGCCAAACAAGCCATCTTTACGAGAGAAAAGACTTTTCTTGGGAGCAGGTTCAAATTTCGGTTCAGGTTTTTCTACCTTTTCCACCTTAGCAGGTTTCTTTTCTACAACCTCTTCTTCCTCCAAGATTTCGTCTTCACTATCATCATATAAACCTAAAGCATCAACAATGCGTTCAATCAGTTTCATACTATCACCAACCACTTCTTAAAATTTTAAACTATAGTCACGTTGACCAAAAAGCGCAGTGCCTACACGAACCATATTGGCACCTTCTTCAATGGCAACGGTGTAATCATTACTCATACCCATGGAAAGGCAATCTACTTCCGGATGAGTTTCTTTTAATCTGCAAAAAGCACGATAGCCTGCTGCAAACACAGGGCGAGTTTCTTCAATATCAGTGCAAGCTTGGGCGATAACCATCAAACCACGCAAGCGAATATTTTTGAAATCACCGAGCTTTTCTAAAACAGCAAGATACTCTTCTTTAGTGAAGCCCGTCTTTTGTTCTTCCTTAGCAATGTTCAATTGCAAGAGAATGTCTTGAACTTTACCAATGCGACCAGCTTCCTCATTAATCAGTGCCAGTAAACGCTCACTATCTACGGATTCAATTAAATCAAAAAGCGCTACAGCTTGGCGAGCCTTGTTAGTTTGCAAATGACCAATCAAATGCCACTTACCACCTGCAGGTAAAACTTCCTTTTTGTGTTTTGCTTCCTGCACACGGTTTTCACCAATGCATTCCACGCCCAAGGACAAAGCTTCCGTAATAACTTCCGGTGCATGATTTTTAGTAACAGCCACCAAAGTTACAGCATCGCCAGTTTGCATTGCTTCCTTACGTTTTTGCAGGGAAGCTTCTATTTTTTCTTGTACTATTTTTAAATTATCTGCTAACACCTTTAGCCCTCCTGCACTAAATTTTGCATCATCGGACCTTCTGATGAATGTCTTTTAAACTAGAGTAAACCTACTTCTTCAATTTATAATTTTATCATATTTAAAGCTAACGTACAAATTAAAACAGCACCCTACTTTTATATAGAGTGCTGTAATATTTGAGTTCAATCTTCAAAACGCGTTTACTTTTTCGGAGTGATAGCGTAAACGCGTACAGGCATACCGCTCGCACCTTCGATACGGGGCCAAGCAGCTACCAAAACTGCACCAGCAGGAGCAACTTTATCGAGATTGTTCAATACTTCGATTTGCAGTTTGCCTTGTGCAAGTACATAGCGTTCGCAAGCCAAATCGCCAGCTTCACAAGCAAGAGCGGAAGCATCGGTATCGAGAGTTTCGTGACCGTTTGCAGCAGCATTGCGTTCTTCATAAATATATTTCAATGCAGGCATAGACCAGCCGGGGAAGTTTTCACTGCCATCTTCTGCCATACCGCAGATTGCATCCATGCTAGGCCAGTTTTTGCTCCAGTCAGTACGCAATGCAACGAAAGCGCCGTCAGGAATAGCACCGTATTTTGCTTCATATTCTTTAATATCTTCAACAGTTACTGCATAATGTACGTCTTCTTTAACTTTTTCAGTTACGTCAATAACGCACAAGGGGAACATCAATTGTTCCGCACCGTAATGTTCAGAAGTTTTGCCGTCTTTAATAAAATGTGCAGGGAAGTCAATATGGGTACCAAATTGACCAGGGAATTTAAAAGTATGGATAACGCATTCCAACATCGGGTTGCCCCAATCGTAGCAAACCTTGCCAAGTTCTACAGAACCTTCAGGAATACCACCCCAATACGGGCTGTCATTGTTCAGAGAATGAGAAAGTTCTACCCATTCATATTCAGCTTTCATTTCACCTAACATATCCCACAATTTGTAGCTCATGATTAATCCCCCTTGGTTATAAATTAATTTATAAAGAGTATATCATTTTCCAGTAAGCTTGTAAACATTTTGTTTTTCTCACAAAACCTTTTGTATGCAAAAACACTCCACTGTATAAACAGCGGAGTGTTTCTTTTTCTTATAAAATTTGTTGATTGTTAATAACCAATTGGAATTTAGTATCAAGCTTTTCAGCAGCTCGCTTACAAAGCAGCATACGCTCGATGAAAATTTCAAAGTATTCCATCACGCTACAGATATTAGTATCAATCTCAATTTTCAGGGTAATAATCTTAGCTTCTGCATCTACGGAAACATCGGATTTGGTTACGCCATAGTTTACCCTGTCGTGAATATCAAGGGCAATGGTTGCTTTGTCTCGCACGCGAGTAGAACGTACATCGCATTTATCTGCAATAATCAACGCAGCAGCTACAGGATTTACCGGGAAAGCAGTGCTTTCGTCGTGGTTACCAATGGCAGTAATAATTGTTGCAGTATCTTCCGGGTCGCAGTGCATATTATCCAGAATACGGAACGCCATAACCGCGCCACTTTGTGCGTGATCCTTACGGTTAATTACGTTACCGATATCGTGCATAAAACCTGCAATCGCCGCCAACTCTGCCTCACGTTCACTGTAGCCAAGCTTCAAAAGAATATCTCTTGCTACCACGCCAACCTTAGTTACATGGGCAAAGCTATGTTCTGTAAAACCTAAAGAACGCAAAGATTCATCTGCCTTTTTAATATAGGTTCTAATAGTTTCGTTATTTTTGATTTCTTCAAAAGTTATACGCATAGTTCAATTCCTTTAGTACAATTCACCGGGACGATAGCCTGCAGGAAGTTCCTCTTCTTCCAAGAATTTGAAGTTTTCATCTTCCAGGATGGGCAGGAATACCCAGTAAGGAATCTTGGTGAATTCTGCGCAATAATCGTTGGCGCCAAACCACTTGCCTTCTTTAGCACCCAAGTTCATACCACGAGCGAACTTAGTACGATTTGCACAATCGTGAATTGCAATATCCCAACCTTCTTCGTCAGCAATCTTCATCAGTTTCAATGTCAGTTCTCTACTCCAAATGGG
>CALCHC010000107.1 GCA_937901335.1 uncultured Phascolarctobacterium sp.
GAAAACTTCAAGCGTGTTGCTCAAGGCAAGGATGCTTGCTTAAATTTTGAACTTGGTCGTGCTAACGGAAGTGTTGTAATTGGCCGTAAAGGTCGTTGGGCACCGGAAATGCAAATCAAAGGCATTGCAGCTCACGCAGGTAATGAACCGGAAAAAGGCGCAAGTGCTATTACGGAACTTTCCAAGAAAATTGCTGACTTGGCAGAAGTTAATGATTACGCAAGCGGTACAAGCTGTAATATAGGCGTGATTAGTGGCGGCACTCTTGCTAACGTAGTTGCTGAATATGCAGAAGCAAAGCTGGACATTCGTTATACAACTATGGCGGAAGCAGCAAAAGCTGTAGAAAAGGTTAAAGCTATCGTGGCGAAAAGCTATGATGAACGTACTACCACCGAACTTGTAGAAGCAGGCCCTCACGTTTATACTCCTCCTATGGAAACTACTGAAGGCGTGCAAAGATTATATAGATTTATGAAAGCTCAAGCTGAAAAGCTTGGACAACCTGAACTTGGTGCCATGATTGTTGGTGGTAGCGCAGATGCTAACTATGTTTGTGCGGAAGGCGTGCCTACAATTTGCAGTATGGGACCTGCTGGCGTTGGCCCTCATTCCAACAATGAATATGTTTTTGTGAAGTCCTTTGTGGAACGTGCGCAGCTTACTGCCATGGCGATTATGCACTTGGACGAAATGGAAAACTATTAATCGAGGCGAGATATGCTCAAAGAAAGAGTTTTACAAATAACTAAAGAGATGGTTGGCATTTACAGCCCCACCAATACTGCAGAAGAACAAAAGGTGGAAGCATATTTGCTCAAGCTTTTGCAAGATATGCCGTATTTTAAGGCGCATCCTGAAAATTGCGGTGTCTTTGCCTGCGCAGATGATTGCTTCGAACGCAGTACTATCTACGGCTTGGTAGAAGGTAAAAGTAAAAAGACCGTAGTTTTTATGGGTCATTACGATGTTGTTAGTACAGAAGTGTATGGCGCTTTGGTAGATGTTGCTACTGATGTTAAAGTTCCTATCTATGAATTAGCAGATGGAAAATACAAACTCGAAGTTTATAATACCGAAACAGGTGAATTTATTGTTTCAAAAATGCCATTTATATCCAGTGTTTACTCTTTGCTGAAGCAAGTGTTTGAAACCTTTTTCTCAGATAAAAAACAATCATTTAATCAGGTGGTTTTGTTAGAATATCCACGTAAAGGTGTGTGGGTAATAGGTTTTGTAAGTGCTAAAACACAAGG
>CALCHC010000108.1 GCA_937901335.1 uncultured Phascolarctobacterium sp.
GGCGTCGAATAAGTGTCGCTGCTTATTTCTTAATTGTTGCTGTGGAGCAAGGAAGTGGGGGAGGGGATATTATTATATAACTTTTGCGAAAATATAGGGACGCATATCTTCACATAATTCTTTTATACATTTAGTAAATGCACCACGTTTTGCACGAAGCTCACTAGTTTCAGAGCTATTATTTTTAGTAACATTAATGATTTTTAAAACTTTTTCTTGGTCAGCTAAGAAACCTTTAACTTCAATAGAAGCTCTCTTTTGTTCAATAGAACCGAAGATACCAGCAGAGATTTTACTTTTTTCCATTTTTGGATCTTCAACTACAATAAATAAACATCTATCATATCCAGAATACTTAACAAAATCGTGAAGGACAGCTTTTGTTAATTTACCTTCTTCTAATTCACCTTTTTCAAGCCAATAGTTTTGGTATAGACTTTGGATATTAGTACCGCATTCTACCTTTTTCTTTTTATCTTCGTTAAGGTCACGATTTAAATTTTCTTCGAGTCTTTCCATAAAGTCTTTAGCTTTTACGTCAGGACTGCCAATGATCAATGCACAAACTTTAGGTGCGTTAATTCTATCTTTAAATCCCGCTTCACTTGTGGAGCAAGTAGAAAATAGAATTACAAAAGTAAATAAGAAAGCCAAGAATTTAGCAATGTTTTTCATACTAACATCTCCTTAAAATATTTATTCTAACACAATGTGTGTTATTTAAATAAAATTATAACACTATACGTGTTTATAATCAATTCAAAACACCTTTTGCATTAATACACGGATTTTAAAAATAGATGTGTTAATATCAAAATAAGAAAGGTGTTAGCTATGAGGTTTGCGAGAATTTTACAAGACTTACGTGAAGATAGAGATATATCAAGAAAAGATTTAGCTTTGGCACTCAATATTTCTGTTAGTACACTGGGTATGTATGAACAAGGAAGAAGAGAGCCAAATATTGATATGCTAATCAAAATGGCTGATTACTTTGATGTTTCTATAGATTTTCTTGTAGGAAGATCTTTTAAAAACGAGAACAATGAGTTACTTGTAGAAGCATTACATATAAAAAATAAAATCGATAAACTCCCGCAAGGTTATAAGAATATAATTGACTTTATGCTTAACACAAAAGAATAAATAAAAAATATAAAGGCGATGCTCAAAAGAGCATCGCCTTGTTTAATTTTTAATATACTTTTGATTTCTATTATTAGGCTTATTTGGAATAGACATACGAATTAGATTAGATTCTATTGCAGGTCGTAGATAATTTCTACGGAACCCATCCCTAGATTTTAGTTCAAGTTTTTCCATCAGTTCATTACTTGAATAAGGAGTATCGTATTCCATTATCTCTAGAAGCTTTCTAATATGGATAGCTGTATCGTTATTATTTTCATTAACTTGTTGGATTACTTCATCAAGTATTTTATTTATTTGAGAAAGCATAAATTCTATGAAGATAGTAGATTCACCAGCAGCATGACATTTGGAAATAGCAGTGTAGTATTCATCTTGGAATTTTTCGATTTGGCTTTCTATGGGAATATATTTAAAGATGGGCTTCCATTTGGAGAGAATAGCAGTATGCCATAAACGAGCCATTCGACCGTTGCCATTAGTGAATGGGTGTATAAAGACAAATTCATAATGGAAGATGCTACTTAAAATTAAAGGATGGATAGCTTCTTTATCAGAGTTCATCCACTCAAACAGCATTATCATTAAATCCTGAACGAGTCTGCCGGGAGGAGCAATGAAAATGCATTTATCATTATGAAATACTCCTTCATCTCCTGTGCGAAAAGCTCCTGCTTCTAATTCAAGATATTTTGTCATAATCCCGTGATAGAATTTTAAATCATTTATATCATACGGATTAATTTCAGAAAGCTTTTCATAGCAGGCGTAAGCATTTTTAACTTCAATAATTTCTTTTTGTTCGCCAAGAACTATTTTACCGTTGATAACATCTCTAACTTGACCTAGAGAAAGGGAGTTAGCTTCAATTTTTAAAGACCCATGTATTGATTTAATTTGATTGTTCTTTCTAAGGTGTGGTTTAGTCTCTAAATTGCTTGTTGCTGTAATACGACCGAGCTTTTCAGAAATAGAAGATACCAGTGCTAAAATCTCATTTGTTATTGTAAAAGGTGGTTTGTAGGATTCCATAAAATAAATACCTCATCTTGCACACTTTCTTGCACACTTTCTTGCACACTTACATTATACAACAACAATCAGTAATTTCAAGGATAGTATAAATTTCAATCTATCTCAAAAAACTTCTCCAACAAACAATCCCCACAATCAACAGCTTATTCACAACTAGTTGTGGAAGTGTATAAATGAAGATACTATATAATGGAAGAAAGTTGTAAAAATAGTTTTGATTTTGATAGTGTGTTATAATTTTTTAGACAGTAGTTTTAAGTAAATGAGGAAGAAGAATGAAACTTTTAAAGCTTTTAATTTTAATAGTAGCAATTGCAATCAACATTGCTGGCTGTAAAAATGCAGAGGTAAACGAACCAGTTGCTGCCGTTGTAGGCAAGGTCGTTAAAGTTGTAGATGGGGACACCTTACACGTTTACAGCAATAAGGGAACCTACAAAATTCGCTTGTCCGGTATTGATGCTCCAGAACGTGGGCAAGCTTATGGGAAACGTGCCAAGGAACATTTAGAATTTCTTGTTGCGGGCAAGCAGGTAATTGCAATTGTGGAAAGCAAGGATCGTTATGGTCGCTATGTTGCCAGTGTGAAAGTTCAAAGTAAAGATGTGTGTGCAGAGATGTTAACTGCCGGTTACGCATGGCATTACAAACAATACGATAACAATAAATATTACGATGAGCTGCAGCGTGAAGCGAAGAAAGCAAAACGAGGCTTATGGCTTGATAAAAAGCCGCAAGCTCCGTGGGAGTACCGCAAAGAACAAAGAGCAGGACAATAATGTCGAAAAGTCAAAATGTTTCACGTGAAACATTTTAGGTTTTTTAGGCAAATTTTAGTATAAGAAAAAGGGAAGATGTGTTAAAATAAAACCACTGAATTATGACAAATTACTTCTGAAAGAGCTAATAGTTAAAGAAAGTTTAGAGAAGAAAGACTAAAGAACGAGGTGAATTTTGTGGTAAAGGTAATTGCTATTGCGAACCAAAAGGGTGGGGTAGGCAAGACTACTACTGCCGTAAACTTGGCAGCGTGCTTGGCAAAACAAGGACGCAAAGTACTTTTGATTGATAGTGACCCCCAAGGTAATGCTACCAGTGGTTTGGGTTTTGACAAACGCGATATTAAAAAATGCGTATATGATACTTTGATTAACGAAGTTCCGATGGCAGAAGCTTTGAAGCATACTGCTTATGAAAATCTTGATATCATTCCTGCTACCATTCAATTGGCAGGTGCGGAAATCGAACTTGTTTCTTTGATGAACCGCGAAGGTAGATTGAAAAATGCTTTGGAACGCGTAAAACACGATTATGATTATGTGATTATTGACTGTCCTCCGTCTTTGGGCTTGTTGACCATCAACGCATTGACTGCGGCAAGCAGTGTTATGATTCCGGTACAATGTGAGTTCTACGCATTGGAAGGTATCACCATGTTGATGAATACCATTCAACTGGTACAACGCAATTTGAATCCTGCATTGAAATTGGAAGGCGTTGTAATGACTATGTTCGACAGCCGTACCAATTTGGCGCAAGATGTAGTAGAAGAAGTTAAAAAATACTTTAAAACTAAAATGTACAAAACCATCGTACCCCGTAACGTGCGTTTGAGTGAAGCTCCTTCTCACGGTATGCCTGTTATCGATTATGATAGCAAGTCCAAAGGTGCGCAGGTTTATATGGAACTGGCACAAGAGGTGATTGACGATGAGTAAGAAGACTGGTGGCTTAGGTAAAGGCTTGGGTGCAATTTTTGGCGAAAACCCGACTCCCGTTGTTGAAAAGCCGGAAGTTAAGGAAATCGTTGAAGGCACTCCCCAAGAAGTTTCCATTAGAGATATTGTTGCCAACCCTTATCAACCCCGTAAAGTGTTTGATGAAGAAAAACTGCAAGAGTTGGCAGCTTCTATTAAAGAATATGGCGTAGTACAACCTTTGGTAGTACGCAAAAAAGGTAAACGCTTTGAGCTGGTTGCAGGCGAACGTCGTTTGCGTGCTTCTAAATTAGCAGGCCTTAAAAAAGTTCCCGTAGTGATTAAGGAATATGACGAAACTGAGATGATGGAAATCGCTCTTATCGAAAATATCCAACGTCACGACTTGAACGCAATTGAAGAAGCCCAAGGCATCAAACGCTTGATGGAAGAATGTAAGCTTACTCAAGAGCAAGTTGCTGTAAAAGTTGGCAGAAGCCGTACTGCAGTAGCAAATATTTTGCGTTTGCTGAATTTGGCGCAAGAAGTACAAGATTTGATTAGCCAAAACTTGCTTTCCATGGGCCAAGCAAAACAAATCAGTACCTTGCGTAGCGAAGAACAACAAATTTCCGTAGCGAAGTCCGTTATCGAAAATGGTTGGAGTGCACGTGTTACTGAAGAAGTTGTGCGTGAAATGAATGCAGGCAAGCAAGTGAAGATTGTCCGCGAAACTGTGAAGACTATTTTTGATAAGGAAGATAAAGGTGGCAAGAAAGTAAAAGTTAAAAACACCACCGAAGATGTTTTCCATAAAGATTTTGAAAGCAAGCTGGTACAACTCTTAGGCACTAAAGTTAAGGTTAATCCCAAGGCTGATGCTAAAAAGGGTGGTACCATTGAAATTGAGTACTATTCTCCCGAAGATTTGGAAAGAATTTTCGAAGCACTGCAACCTAAGGTAGAAATTAAACCGGTGGAAGTAGCACCGCGCAAGTTGCACGTGTAATTTAATGATGAATGAGGGGGCAAAGTAATGCCTGGTTTAGGAACAATAATGAACTGTGCCGCGATTGTGGTTGGTTCTTTGATTGGCGTAGTCTTGAAACGAGGCTTGCCGGAAAAATGGCAACAGACCATGATGAGTGGCATTGCTTTGTGCATTGTGGTTATTGGCTTGCAAATGGCGATGAAGACAAATAATATTATCATTACCATTTGTAGTTTGGTGCTTGGTGCCATCATCGGCGAAAGTGTGGATATTGAATTGCGTATGCAACGCTTAGGCGATTGGGTAGGCGGCAAGGTTGCTAAAGGTGACGCTTCTGTAGCAGCAAGAATTGCTGAAGGTTTTGTAAATGCTTCCATTTTATTCTGCACTGGTGCGATGGCGATTGTTGGCAGTATTCAAGATGGTATTTTAGGAGACCACACTACACTTTTCGCCAAAGGAACGCTGGACGGAATTATCTCCATGATTTTAGCGGCGAATGTTGGTATCGGCGTATTGTTCAGCGCTGTGAGCGTAGGTATTTACCAAGGTAGCATTACTGCATTGGCGGGCGTTGTAGAACCGTACGTAACACCGCAAATTTTGGCGGAAGTTACTGCTGCCGGTGGCGTAATGATTATGGCCATTGGTACTAATATGCTGAACGTAACTAAAATTAGAATTGCGAACTTGCTTCCGGGTATGATTCCTGCAGCAATCTTGGCAATGTATTTTTAAATAAGCAAAACAAAAAGGCTATGCGAGATTTCGCATAGCCTTTAATTTATTAGGTCAGTCGTTTTTAAAGAGTTTCAATAAAACATATAAAGTTCCCGCACTCATAACGTAGCGGAACCAAAGTTGTCCGTAAACGAAACCAAGTTGATCTA
>CALCHC010000109.1 GCA_937901335.1 uncultured Phascolarctobacterium sp.
AAGCTGCTGCGGATATTCACAACCTTATCCGTGGTTTTAACCCTGCTCCCGGTGCATTTACTAAATTGCCCGATGGCAAAAATCTTAAAATTTGGGGTAGCCGTTTAACTGATAAAACTGCTACTGCTGAACCCGGTACTGTAGTTGAAGCAACTAAGCATAGCTTCTTTGTTGTTTGTGGCGAAGGCGTATTGGAAATTATCGAAGTACAACCTGAATCTAAAAAACGTATGGCTGCGCAAGTTTTCATTAACGGTCGTGGCGTACAAGTTGGAGACGTTTTAGGCAAGGAGTAAGCCTTACATAATGGAAGAGACTATCTTTAAACCTAAAAAGAGAATATTTATGGCACTCACTTCCATCAGTGCTTTAGTTGGTGCGTTAATGATTTACGTGGTCTGGAAAGTAACTGTTCCCGGACTTGAGCAAATTCATTATCTGTTGCCTAAACTGGTGGGCGTTGTAGGTGGCTTTATTGCTTTTGCCTTGATGACTGGCGTTATCGGCATGGTATTGGCACTTTTGGGTATTTCCATTTTTAAGGTGCTGTATTTTTGGGCATGGAAGGCTGTCAATCTGCTGTTTCCCTTTGCTGTAGTGTTGGGTAGGGTGTTTAATATTCCTCGTGTGAAGATTGAACAGTCCTTCATCGAAGTTAGCAACCATTTAGTAATGCAACATAAGATTAAGGTGCCTGCTGAACGCATTTTGATTCTTACTCCTCACTGCATTCAAAAGGATACATGCGTACATAAAATTACTCGTAACGTAGAAAACTGCAAGCAATGTGGTGGTTGCAGTGTTGGTGATATGCTTGGTTTGGCACATAAGTACGGTTGCAAGTTGGCAGTAGCTACAGGCGGTACTTTGGCACGCCAAATGGTAATGCAGGCGAGACCTAAAGCTATTGTGGCAGTTGCTTGTGAACGTGACTTAACCAGTGGTATTCAAGACGTGTTCCCCTTACCTGTTTTGGGTGTTTTAAATGAACGTCCTTATGGACCTTGTTTTAATACTCGTGTAGATAAAAAGAAACTTGAAGATGCTATTTTAGCATTCTTAGATGATGAGGAAGCCAATGGCAAAAAATGACAAGAAACCTGCTACTGCTCGTAGTGGTGCTGTAGAAATTCTGCAGCAAGTTTTGGGCGAAGGCGCATATACAAATATTGCAGTTAATAAATTCTTGCGTAGTCATGAATTGAGCGATATGGATCGTCGATTAATGACGGAACTTGTTTACGGTACAGTTAAGGCTGTGGGAACTATTGACTGGTATTTACAGCAATGCGTTACTCGTCCTTTGGACAAGATTGATAAGCTGGTGCTGAGCATTTTAAGAATCAGTGTTTATCAGCTTTTATATATGGATAAGATTCCTGCTTCAGCGGCTTGTAACGAAGCCGTTAATTTAGCGCGCCTTTTTAGCCATGAAGGTACTGCTAAATTCGTCAATGGGGTATTGCGTGGTTTGCTGCGTAAAAAAGACAGCTTCACTTTCCCTGATGCGGAAAAGGAAACTGCCGATTATATTTCCTTGGCAATGTACCATCCCCGTTGGTTGGTGAAGAAATGGCTTAAAAACTACGGACGCGAAGCTACCGAAGCTTTGTGTGCGTTTGATAACACTCCTGCACCTGTATGTCTGCGTGTAAATACTTTGGTAACTACCCGCGACGAACTTATGGCAAAATTAACTGCTGCTGGCGGTGAAGTCCGTGCTTCCAAATGGAGTGCAGATGGTATCGTTTGTGATAGACTGCCTGCATTAAGCACTGTTTTTGCAGATATGCATAATGAATTTTACGTGCAGGACGAAAGCAGTATGCTTGTAGGTGCAGTACTTGCTCCGAAAGCAGGGGAGACAGTAGTTGATATGTGCAGTGCACCCGGTGGTAAGACTACTCATTTAGCACAGCTGATGCAAAATGAAGGCATTATCTACGCTGGTGACGTGCACGAACATAAAATTAAACTTATTGAAGAAAATGCTATCCGTTTGGGTATCAAGATTATAAACGCGCAAATCCAAGACGCTACTGAATTTGTAGAAGCATGGGAAGGCAAAGCGGATAAAGTTTTAGTTGACGCACCTTGCTCCGGTATGGGTGTGCTTCGTCGTCGTGCGGAAGCTCGTTGGCGTAAAACTCGTAACGATTTAAAAATCTTCCCGCCTTTGCAACTTAAAATTTTGACTAATGCTGCTTGCTATGTAAAAGCAGGTGGAACTATGGTTTATAGTACCTGCACCATCGAGCAGGCAGAAAACCACTATTTAGTACAAGAATTCTTAGCTGCTCATCCTGATTGGAGCATTGAGCCCTTCGCTCATCCTTTGACTGGTGAAATGGTGGATGAACTGCAGCTGATGCCCAATGTTGATAATGTGGATGGTTTCTACATTTGCAAGTTAAGAAAGAAATAACTAGATTCGAGAGAAGGCTTCCTTTTGAGGGAGCTGTCAGCGAAGCTGACTGAGGGAGTTATGAAACAAGATATTTTCGGTTTAACAATTGAAGAATTGCAAGATAAATTTGTTGAGCTTGGTTTGAAAAAGTTCCGTGCGAAACAAGTTTTCCAATGGATGTATCAAAAGTCCGTCTTTGATTTTGCAGAAATGCACAATCTGAGCAAGGCAGATATTACGGTAATGGAAGAAAACTTTACTGTACTGCCTCGTGAATTGAAGATTTTGCGTGAGCAAAACTCCAGTGACGGTATGACAAGTAAGCTTTTAATTGCTTTTCCTGATGGTAACTCCGTAGAAACTGTTTTGATGAACCACGATTACGGTTATAGCGTGTGCGTTTCCAGTCAAGTTGGCTGTGATATGCATTGCGCTTTTTGTGCTAGTGGTTTGAATGGTTGCGTGCGTAATCTTTCTGCACCGGAAATCATCGTGCAGGTTTACCTCTTTAACGAACGCTTGCGTGCTACCGGCAAAATGGTTAGCCGTGTAGTTGTTATGGGTAGCGGTGAACCCATGCTTAATTTTGATGCTGTACTTGGTGCGTTGGACTTCCTCCATCGTGAAGATACCAGCTTTATGAGCTACCGCAATATGACTATTTCTACTTGTGGTATTATCCCTGGTATCGAAAAGCTCAAAGAGCAAGGCAAACCCATCAATTTGGCAATCAGTCTTCACGCAGTTAAGAATGACCTGCGTACTGAATTGATGCCTGTAAATAAAGGCTTTAACTTTGTTGATGTTATCACTGCTGCTGAAGGTTACAGCGAAGCTGGTGGCAGACAAGTTACCTACGAATATATCTTGATTAAAGATAAAAATGACAGTGTGCAAGATGCAGAACTTTTAAGTAACTTCCTGCGTTTTAAACACGCTACTGTAAATCTTATTCCCGCTAACCCCGTACCTGAAAAGGGCTTTGAACGTCCTAGTAAAAATGCTATTGAGCGTTTTGTAAAGGTACTGCAAAAAAATAAAGTGAACGCTACTGTACGCAAGGAAATGGGCAAGGATATTGATGCTGCTTGCGGACAACTGCGTGCTAAGTTTGCTAAGGAGCAAGGAAAAAAGTAAGATGAAAGTTATCAGCAAGACCCACGTGGGCATGGTAAGAAATAATAATGAAGATAGTTTGCTAGTGCGCGAGCCTTTCCTTTTTGCTGTGGCTGACGGTATGGGAGGGTATTCTGCAGGCGAAGTTGCCAGTCGTGAAACCTTGAAGGCTTTTGAGGCGGCAACTTACGAGTTGCGTCATTCTAAGGAGCATGCTCCTGAAGAAGTATTGAAATTGGCTTTTGATAAGGCTAATATTCACACTTATAAAATGGCGACTAAGAACGAAGCTTACAAAGGTATGGGTACAACTCTGACTGCCTTGTACTTGCCTGGAGACAACACTGCCTACGCTGCACATGTTGGCGATAGCCGCTTGTACTTGTATCGCAACAATATTTTGAGCCAAATTACCAAGGATCATTCCTATGTGGCAGATTTATTGGCGCAAGGTAAGATTACTTCCAATGAAGCTTTCAACCATCCCAAGAAGAATATGCTTTTGCAAGCTTTAGGTGTGGAAGAAAAAATTACCACTGATATTTTCCATTTTGCTTTAGAAGCAGGAGACATCCTGCTTTTGTGCAGTGATGGACTTTCTGATATGCTTCGAGATTTGGAAATTGCTCGTGATTTAGAAGCAACTGATTTTGAAAATGCTGCTACCGCTTTGGTGGAACACGCTCTTGATAACGGTGGCAAAGATAATATTAGCTTGATTATGATTTCTGTAGAGGAGGATGACTAAATGGAAAACACTATATTGAATAGACGTTATGAAATCCTCCGTACTATCGGACAAGGTGGCATGGCAGAAGTTTATCTGGCACATGACATTCTCCTTGACCGCGACGTTGCAATTAAAATGCTCCGTGACCAATTTGCTGCGGATAAAGCATTGTTGGAACAGTTCCGCAGAGAAGCAAAATCTGCTGCTCGTTTGGAACATCCCTACATTATTAATATTTACGACGTAGTTTCCGAATGTGATAAAGAATATATCGTAATGGAACACGTTGAAGGTATTACCTTGAAAGAGTATATGCAAAGCAATAAGCTCTCCTTGAACGCAGTGCTGGAAATTGGCGTGCGTTTGGCAGATGCATTGCAGCACGCTCACAGCAGAAACATTGTTCACTGCGATATTAAACCTCAAAATATTTTGGTAGATAAATACTTGAACCCGAAGATTACTGATTTTGGTATTGCTAAAATGGTAAGCAACCAAACTATGGTTTATACTCCTACTGTAATGGGTTCTGTACATTATCTTTCTCCGGAACAAGCCACTGGCGGTCATGTTACTGCTAGCAGTGACGTGTATTCCTTGGGCGTAGTGCTCTTTGAAATGCTCACTGGTAAAGTTCCTTTTGATGGCAATACTCCTGTAGCTATTGCTATGATGCATGCGGATAAAGAAGTTCCGCCTTTGAGCGATTATTTAGACGATGTTCCCGAAGGCTTGCAAGAAATTTTAGATACTGCTTTGGCGAAAAATCCGGCTAAGCGTTATCTTAATGCAGGCGCTTTGCGTAGAGCATTGCTTGATTTGAAAATGCAGTTGTTCCCCTTTAGTAGCAATGATTATCGTAAAGAGATGACCATTGCTATTCCCCAAGAAACTCGTTTGAGTGAAGAGGAAATGGATGGAGCAACTATGATTATGCAGCCAGTTCGTCCTAAAATGGAAACTGCTGACAAAGAAGAATCCATAGGTGAAGATGAAATGGCGAAAAGAAGAAAAAAGAAAAAGTTAAAATTTGGCATTAATCAAATTATGATTCTTGCTACCATTCTTGTAGTGCTTGCTTCTGTAATTGCTAACTTTGTATTTGGTAGCAGTCGTGCTGTTGTAGTAGTGCCCAATGTTATAAAAATGACTGTTGTTGAAGCACAAAACTTACTGGAAGCGAAAAAATTCGTTGTTGATTTGGAAGAAGGTCACGACGAGGCGGCGCAACCTGGTACCATCATCAAGCAAACTCCTGCTGCTGGTGAAGAACGTAAAGAAGGCAGCAAAATGTTGCTTGTGGTAAATAAAGGTGCAGAACTGAAAAGTGTTCCGGAAGTTCGTACTATGACCTTCGAAAAAGCAAAACGTTTTATTGAACACGCAGGCTTTGAAGTTGGCGAAATCAGCAGAAAATATGACCGCAAAGAAATTATTGGTACTGTTTTGGCGCAACAACCTAAAGGTGCAAGCAAGCTTCCTAAAGGTAGCAAAATTAACTTAGTCATCAACGAAGGCGACAAACCTGTTCCTAACTTGGCAGGCAAAAAAGTTAAGGATGCTGAAAAACTTTTGAAAGCTGCTGGCTTGCGTTTAGGTGAAGTTCGTTATATTGACGATAAACCCGCTAAAGATACCATCGTTTCCACCACTCCTATGGCTGGTCAAAAAATTGCAGAGTTTGAAAAAGTTGACCTTACTGTATCCAACGGTGAAGCAAGCAAACCGAGAGATATTTACGTAGACTTTACTCTTACTGTTGAAAAATTAGTAGGCTACATTGATACTTACGATAAAGATAAGAAGAAAGAAGCCGAAAACATTAAGAAGAAAAAAGAACTCTACGACAACTATTTCAAAAAGAACAAAGATAGAAGATACGAATTGCAAGTTTATGTCGTAGACGACAAAGGCAGAGACCTTGTGTTCAGCGGCAAAAAGAAAATTGGCGAAAACGTACGCAAGAAAACTGAAATCGTTGGTAATGCAAGAATTAAAGTGTATGCTGACGGTAGCATCATCGAGGATAAATCACTGTGAGTGAATTACAAGGAAGAGTATTAAAAAATTATAACGGTTACTATTATGTAAGTGTGGAAGATAAAATCTATACATGCAAAGTTAAGGGCAAGATGAAGCAAAATCGTTTCTCCCTTGCTACCGGTGATATTGTTAGCTTCCAAATGGGTGAAAAGGACGAGGGCATGATTAAAAAGGTTTTGCCTCGCAAGAACTTTTTGCTGCGTCCTACCATTGCTAATTTGGATTTATTGGTAGTAACCTTTGCTTGCGCTTCTCCGGACTTTAGCTACTTGTTAGCTGACAAGCTCTTTGCTTTGGCAGAGCTGGCGAAAATTCCGGCAATTCTGGTGCTGAACAAAAAGGATATTGCTCCTGATGGACTGATTGACGAGGTAAAGGCAACCTACGAAAAAATTGGCTACGAAGTTTATGCAATTTCCGCAGATAATGATGAGGGCATTGAGCCTTTGCGTGAGAAACTGCGTGGCAAGATTTGCGCTTTTGGCGGACCTTCGGGCGTAGGGAAGTCTTCTACCATCAATGCCATTGATAACACTGTAGATTTGCGTACTGGCGAAGTAAGCGAGAAGATTGGTCGCGGTAAGCACACCACTCGCTATGCACAACTCTTACCTTTTGACGAAGGTTATATTGCAGATACTCCTGGTTTTGGCAATTTGCTTTTCGAAGATTTTGACGAAAAGAACTTGGTGGATTGCTTTAGAGAATTTGCTAAGTTTGAAGACGGTTGTAAGTTCTGTCCCTGTAACCACACCCACGAACCTGTTTGTGGCGTAAAAGAAGCGGTTGCAAGTGGGGATGTTGCTCAAAGCCGTTATCAATCATATTTAGACATTCTTCAAGAAATAAAAGAAATTAAAGAGAAAGAGGGAAAACGTTTATGGTAAAAATTGCTCCTTCCATTTTGTCCGCTGACTTTGCATTTTTGGCTGACGAAATCAAAAAAATTGAAGTTGCCGGTGCTGACTGGGTACATATTGACGTAATGGACGGTCAATTTGTTCCTAACTTAACCTTCGGCGCTCCCGTAGTTAAATGCATCCGCAAAACTACTGAAATGTTCTTTGACTGCCATTTGATGGTAGAACAACCTGAAAAATATATTGCTGACTTTAAAGCAGCAGGTGCAGACCAAATCGTAGTGCATGTAGAAACTACCAAACATTTGCATCGCTGCATCCAACAAATTAAAGCAGAAGGTATGAAAGCAGGCGTGTCCTTGAACCCTGCAACTCCGCTCTGCACTGTAGAAGAAATTCTGCCTTATGTTGATATGGTTCTCTTGATGAGCGTTAACCCCGGTTTCGGTGGTCAATCTTTCATCGAAAGCACTGTTCCTAAAATTGCACGCTTGCGTAAAATGATTGATGACGCTGGTCTTAACGTAGATATTCAAGTTGACGGTGGTATCAATGACAAAACTGCAGTACTGGTTAAAGAAGCTGGTGCTACTGTTTTAGTTGCTGGTTCCTATGTTTACGGTGCGAAAGACGTTAAAGCTGCTATCGAAAGTTTGAGATAAAATTTGCGAAATAAAAAGAGGAATGAACAAAATGTTCATTCCTCTTTTTTATTTTTCTTTATGTGAAGTTATAAATTAATGTACGATTAGATATTTACCATTACTTTTGAAGCAGACGCAATAGAATTTATCAGGAATGCTAACAAATTACTAACGGACGACGAAGCACTAACAGATGACGAACTAACAGCTTATGCGAACATCCTAAAGTCCCTTCGGGCAGAAAGTACAAAAGAAGAAAATATTTCCACGAAGGGTCTTTTAGGGGGGGACAAGAGTGCTATAATAAAAATAAAGATTTACATAAGAAAGAAACCTAATCGTACCGTTACTTACATTCATCATTCATAAAGAGCTTGTAAATAAGTGATAATTTTACCTGTTGATGTAACAGGACGTTATAAAATTTTTTAAAGGAGGTAAAACTCATGAAGAAAAGTTTGGCGAAAAAAATTACTTTAAGCATATTGGCTGGTGCTATGTTGATGACGAGTAGTGTTGCTTGGGCAGAAGGAATGGGGGAACTTATACTTGGTGATGCTGCTGATGCTGATGGTTCTTATGCTGTTGCAATAGGTAATGGCGCTAATGGTAAGGGGGCTGATGCCACTGGTGCTTATAGTATTGCCATAGGGAACAATAGTGTTGTTAATAGCGGAAATGAAGATATATATAGTGGTAGTATTGCCAAAGGAAAAGAAAGTAACGCATTAGGTAAAGATAATATTGCTATAGGTACTGGTGCTAAAGTTGGAGTAGGAGATTATGCAGGAAATAATAGTGTTGCATTAGGGAATTACGCACAGTCTACAGGTCCTAATAGTGTTGCGTTAGGTTATGGTTCTATAGCAAATTGTCCTAATGTGGTGAGCGTTGGGTATGGTGGACCGAGCGGTGAGAATACTTATTTTAAAAAAGATGAAAATGGCGTATTAGTAAAAGTTGATTCTGTTGAAGAAGCTGATGTTTGGTATCCTAATACTAGAAGTATTATTAATGTTACAGATGTTCCTGATTGGAAAAATACGAATAGATATGGTAGTTATGCTGTTAACGTAAATACATTGAATGAAGCGATTGAAAGTATGAAAGCGGGTAAAGTTACCGCTGTAGAAGTTGGCGGTGCGTATGCGAAAACGGCAGATGTGTATACTAAAACTGAAGCTGATGCTACATTTGTTAAGATTGAGAACAATAAAATAGATACCAACATACTAATCGTTGAAAATACAGAGTCAAGTGTTAAGACCAATACTGTAACTATTAGTGCTGATGATGGCATTACTGTAGGTACCAACTCTGCACATATAGATGAAGCTGGTTTCTATGCATGTAACGGTGGCACACATGATTATAATGGTGCTAATGCTGCTATGACTAAAGATGGTAGAATTAAAGGTGCTGGCGGTAAATTTGAAGTTGGTGCTGATGGTAGCGTAAAAGCTGCTGATGGTAATTTCACAGTTGATGCTAATGGTAATGTAACCGCAAATAACATTTACAATAAAACTGAAATTGATGCTTCACTGGCATTAAAAGCAAATGCCGCTGATGTTTATACTAAAACAGAAACTGATACTGCTCTTAATGGAAA
>CALCHC010000110.1 GCA_937901335.1 uncultured Phascolarctobacterium sp.
GGTAACTTAATTGCTGGTGGTGCTTTCTTTACTGCAGGCGGTGCTACTTGGGGATTTATGAGTTACTTGGGTGCAGCTGCCACTATGTTCCTTGGTGGTCAGCTTGTTTCCAAGTTTACTGCTCCTAAGATAGATGCTGGTAAGTACGAGATGGAAGACCCTACCTATTCTTGGAACGGCATTCAGACTATGGAAGGGCAGGGAAACTGCATTCCTATTGTCTATGGCACGGTAAAATCAGGCGGGCAAAGTATTGTGAAGTTTACCACGAATAATGGTGATGACCAATACTTCAACTGGCTTGTATGTGCTTGTGAAGGTCCTGCCACTATCAGCGATATTAAGCTGAATGACAACCCTATTGAGAATTACGAAGAAGTTATTGTTGAGGTTCGCCCAGGCACCAATGAGCAAGACTGTATTGATAATTTTAACGATACTGTTCAATCAAAAGCATTAAGCTATGAACTCAATAATAACGAATGGCGTACCGATGTTACCGATGGTAATAGCACGGAAGGCATTATTATCGACATCGAATGTTCTAATGGTTTGTATCATGCGAATGATAACGGCTCTCTCGGTACTGCGTGGGTTGATGTTAAAGCGGAGTGTGCTTTGGAAGGTACGGAAGACTGGATAACAATTACTTCTGGTAACCCTGCATTAAAGCACAATAACCTTGGTGTGGTTCTTACTTATTCCACGGATGTAGGCACCTACACCGCGAGCATAATCTTTGACAACGATAGGTATGTGGAAGACGAAGATGGTAATAGGGAAAGAAATCCGTATTACAACATGTACCGTATTCAAGTAGCGGAAAATACTGGTAAATGGTATAACCGCCAATATTTTCACGCTTACTTTAGTCCAGGCGAAACAGGAACCATTGATGCGGGACCGTTCCGTTTTGACAAGGCAACTATGGAAGCCAAAGGTAGCGGTTACAGCACGACATTAGAAGTATTTCAAAGCGGTCGTATTAGTGGAGCTAAAGCAGGTCCTGTTCGTAGGCAGTTTCGGGTTGACCATTTACCGGTCGGTAAATACAAAGTCCGCGTAACCGTTACTGCTCGTAGTGCTTCTGTAAATAGCAGTCGTGACGGCGTAAGAACTTACTGGACAATGCTTTCTTCTGTTCTCTATGAGGATTTCAGCTATCCGACACGTGCTTTGATAGGCATTAAGGCGAAAGCTACAAGTCAGCTTTCCGGAAGCACTCCTAAGCTAACATTCTTAGTTACTCGCTCGACTGTGTGGGTATGGAATGCTCGTACTTTAGCATTTGAAGAAAAGCCTGCAAATAACCCGGCGTGGGCTGCATACGATTATGTTTGTGGTATCCAGCGCCTGAAAAACATTCATACAGGAGAATATGAATTTGAGGTTCGTGGTGTTCCTGTTGAATATATGATTTATGACCAGTTTGAGGCTTGGGCAGAAAACTGTGAACTTATGGATTTACAAGTTGATATCATCATGTCTAATCCGGATACTTTTCTACAGAGCGTGAATAAGGAAATCGCTTCTGTTGGTCGAGGTATGGTTCTTCAGTTCGGTACAAAGTATGGTTGTGTTTATGACCATAAGAGCCAACCCGTTCAGCTCTTTAACATGGGTAATATCATTGCCGGTAGCTTTGAACTTAGTTACTTGAGCACGGATGACAGAGCAAACTCTGTTGAGCTTACTTTCCAAAACAGGGATAAGGAATATGAGCGTGACACTATCGTTGCTTATGGTGATGGATACGATACGCAAGATATTATTTCTAATCCTACTCAAATAACGATGAACGGCATTACCCGTTATGAGCAAGCGTACCGGGAATTGATGTTCCAACTCCACAGCAACCAAAAGGTTCAGCAGTTTGTAACATTCAAAGCAGAGCTTGAAGCAATTGGTTGTATGGTTGGTGACCAAGTGCTGATTGCTCACGATGTTCCTCAATGGTCGCTTTCCGGAAGAATTGAGCGTGTTGATGGTAACAATGTTGTAATGCTTGCATTGGATCCAGACGAGATTAAGCTACAGGCCCATGAATATGCGTTGATGATTCGAACTATCAACAACAATATTTACACCTATCCAGTAGCTTCTGTTTCTGGAAACTATGGTTCCATATTCGTGACCGTAGCAGGAACATTCAATGCTGAGGATATGCCACAAGCTAATGACTTATTTGCGTTCGGTAAGGTCGACGCTACTGCAAAGCCTTTCATAATCCGTTCCATCACCCGCGATAATGATTTTGTTCGTACCATTAGTGCAATGCAGTATGTCGAGGGATTGTTTGATGAGGAATATGACATTCCGCAGCCAGATTATTCCTTGGCAGAAAATACTGAAGCTGTGAATGTAATAAACCTGCAGGCGTATCAAATCGCCTATAAAAATAAGGCAGGGACACAGCTCTGCAAATTGTTTGTGAGCTGGCAACTGCCTGAAGGTGCGTATGCTGATTATTTTACTGTACTGCTTTCTGATAACAATGGTTTGACTTATCGTGTGGCTGATACGACCATGACAATGGAAATTGAACTCGATACTCAACCTTTTACTGAATACTATGTGAAGGTAGTAACAAATGTAAGAGTGAAGCAATCGAGTGGTACGATTTATGGACCTGTATCAGCTGGCATTGATGTTCCGCCGCCAGATGTAACTTTGCTTAATCATGAAGAACTGGCGGATGGTACAAGAAGATTTTATGTTGAATTTGAATATCCTAATCCTAATGACATTGCTGGTTTCGTATTCAGATATAACCAAGGTAGTTTCATTACATGGGATACTGCAGTTCCGCTTCATACAGGCGTTGTTACCGAGCAGCCTTTTGAGACCAAAGCATTACGCCATGGCGTGCATACTGTTATGGTCAAGGCTGTTGATAATGCAGGGCAGGAGAGTGTTGGTGTAGCTTATGCGCTCTTAAACTTAGGTGACCCGCTTGAAGACAATGTGCTTTATAGGGTTAAGCTTTCAGACGATAATTGGAAACTCGTTGTCCATGACGGCGTACTCGAAACTGATGGAAGCATTACTGCTCAGTCGAATGTTGCGTTCTGGTTATCTCCGGAATCACCGATGTGGGTAAATCCCGAAGCTCCGTTCTGGTTTGAGCGTTACGGTGCATTTGCTCTCGATTTTCTGACCATTGCACCTGCAAGCGGTCAGCTTTGGCTGAAATATGACATTACTGGTCCTGCAAAAATTGAGTATCGTGTTGTAGGGAACAAAGCGTTTTGGGATTCTCCGGAATCACCGATGTGGGACGAAGGAAACTATGCGTTTTGGGTTGATGATGAATCAATGTTTAAGCCATACACGGGTAAAGTTCTTGTAAAGGCTGGAGACCAACTTCAAGTGCATGTTACTGCTCCTGAAAATGTCTATGAAGAAACCATCGTAAAAGATTTGATGCTCGTTATTGATGTTCCTGATAGGCAGGAGCATTTCGAGGATATTTATATTCCGGAAGAAGGTTTATTGTTACCGCTTACAACACCTAATCCTTACACGATTAATGTTCATCTTGATGCTGTGCAGGGTAATAATGTTACCAAAGCTAAAGCAGAGATAATTACAAAAAATCCGTGTAAAGTTAGGCTGATTGATGAAAACAATAATCCTATTGCTGCCACGGTAGATATTACCTGGCAAGGTTTCGTGAAGGAGGTTTTGTGATATGAGTACCGCTTTTGCCAAGATTAAACAATTTCTGCAGTTCGCTGAGGCTCATAAAATTTACCAAAATAAAGATGGTGTCGTAAATCATAATGCGACACCGCAAAAAACTATCCAGGCACTCTTTGAAAATTGGAGCGATACCATTTTCGC
>CALCHC010000111.1 GCA_937901335.1 uncultured Phascolarctobacterium sp.
AGCTATTGAGCATGGTATTGTGATCCCACGCATTACTACCACCAAAGTTGGTTTCACCAGTACCATCATTCTTCATGATGATTTTACCGCCGCCAACTTCAATAGTAGAAGCTACTGCAGACAAGCCTTCGCCCATGCCTTGACCTTTGGCAACATTGCCTTCAATATCAACAAGACCGTCAATTTTAATCCAGTCAGGATTAGAATCGTCACTCATGCTCTTGATGCCTACGCCACTGCCAGAAGAACTAGAATGAGTACGAATTACAACAGCGTTATCCCAGCTTGCAGGAGCACCATCTTCACCACCATTATGGATATGGATATGACCGCCAGTTTTTACGAACAAGCCTGCTGCCATACCACTAGCATTGGTGTCAATAGTAATCTTGCCGGGATTGTAGATGTCAATCTTTGCATTCTTGCCTGCGGTAATACCGGTTTGTGCAGAATTGATGTTCAGGTCGTTGCCTTGCAAGTCAATTACCAAATTTTGATCCGGGTTATTGTTGGAGATTACTGCGTTTACGTTTCCAGCAACCCAACCACCTAAAGATACATTTTGACCTTTGTTAAGAGTAGTCTCAGCATCAGCAAATACATATTTGCCATCTACTAAAATGCCTGCATCTGCATAAGTTGCATTTGTAGTAGCATCAATACCAGCAATAGGAACATCAAATTCTGCAGCTTCCACGTTATTAGCCAAGCCAAAGGTCATCAAATTACAACCTAAAGCCATAGCAATACCAAGAGTAATTTTTTTGAGATTTGCTTTTTTCATACTTTTCCTTCCTTTCCCCTAAATGTTAAGCACAGTCCAAAACATTTAGTTCCGCTTATAATTATTTAGAACTTTTGTGAGAGTGTTATATATAATTTATTCAAACTCTTTCTCCTCAAACTTTTAGGATAAGAGCTTTAATAACTTTTTATGCTTCTTTTTTCCAAATTACTTCCATAATATTGCCATATTGAGCTTCCAAGAAACGGAGGGTTTCGGTGAGGATAGCGTTCAACAATACAGGATTAAAGGTATTGTTTTCAACAGTCAAGCATGCGTTAAGCATGAAGTCGCCATTTGCAGATACAGTGAATTTGAAGAGACGAACATTATTGTTCATATTGTTGATTGCTTCTGCCATAGTTGCCAATTTTTCTTTACCAACTACTTGCGGAGCAATTTGTACTTGGATAAGCACAAACACACTATCATCCATCAAAATTGCCATAGGTAATACTTGACCTTTCACTTCCATACGGCTACGGAAGATACTAGTATGACGTTCGTCTTCAAGACTTTGTACTTCGAAACATTCGATTTTATTTTCTTTCAAGAACTCTTGCATTTTTTCAATTTTAGTAGTAAGTTTTAAAGCTTTTGCCATTTTAGATTACTCCCTTTATTTTATGTAAGTGGAATTAAGTTCATAACAAGAACTTAATTCCACTTATTTCATTTTTAAACAGGTAATTTAGAAGGACCAACGCAAACCTGCGTCAATGCGCCATTTTTGTTCAACATCTGCACCAAAGTTGCGTTCATAGCTTGCATAGATGTAGCTATTGTCATTAAGTTTAGCAGTACCACCAATTTGCAATTCGTACCAAGTATCTTTAAAGCTCATAGAGGTTTCTTTGATATCCGTCAAACCACTAGTAGCCAAAGTAGCGTATTTAGTATCGTAATCACCGCAGAATTCTTTCGCTACGGCAAATTTAGCATAGTAACTTGCTTTATCAAGTTTTTGACCTAATCGCAAACCAAGACGACCAATCAAGGTATCATAATCATCTTGTTGTACATTAAGTCTTTGACCACCAAGGGAGAAAGATGTATTGTAAGATGCTCCATCAACTCTACCCAAGGTAAATTCTACGCTAGGTTCTACATAGAAGCCTTTGTTGGTTTCGATGCGTTTACCATATTCAGCGCTAATGGAAGTTGCCCAAGTTTCATAATCAGCTTCAAGGCGGCCAATGGTAACATCACCATTCAGTTCATATTCGTTGTCAAGTTTGCTGCGTTTCATAATAACATCAACATATTGACCATCTTCGCCATTCCAAGCACCATACATACCAAGGCTCACTACAGAATTTTCACCTCTACCACTAGCATAAGTGCTTTCACCATCGCCATAACTTGCAGCTACGCCAACAGTCCAATCGCCAACTTTTTTGTCAAAGCCAAGTTGATATGCTTTGTAGCTATTAGCATATTTGGTGTTTTGTGCTTCCATTTCTTGTTTGGTACCGTAGTACTTAGCCCAAATACCGTATTCGCCTTCAGCCATACGCAAGTCACCCATACGTTTCATCAGGTCATTAGCTTCTGCTCTCCACATCATTGCGCTGGAGGTCATTGCAGATTTAGCACCTTTCATCATTGCGGTTTCGTATGCACCATAGTTGATTTCAGGACCTATCTTAATTTCGCCTACAGTGTTATCTTTGCCAAATACGATGTCAGCAGTTGCTCCGGTTCCGGTAATACCTTCAGCAATTTTTACATAGCCATCCAAATATTTATTGATCGGATTTCCTTGTTCATCTTCACCTTTATTAGCACTGTAATCGTTATATTGCAGTTTGCCAGCAAGTTGTTCGAATACATTTCTAATTTCGGCTTCGTTATCTTCCTTAACTTCGATACTACCTTTTTCAGTAAAGAGGGTAATGCTGGAGTTGGTATTTTCATTTACCTTAGAAGCTTGTTGCACTACGAAGGCTTCGCCAAGGATATTTCCTTCATCGTCACGATCGTACACTACTGTCAAATCGCCACTAAATTGGGCAACATCCATTGCATTTGCACCATCCATATAGATAACGCCTTTTTTAGCAGTTATACTTTGTGCTTTACTTGCATCGGTGTTATGCCATACAGAATCGTCCAAGCTAATTTGGAAGTTATCAGAAGTGTTCCAACCTTCCCAGCTTGCTTTGTTAGTGAACTCAAGGCTTACTCCGTTTTCGGAGAATCCACTGTTCAACAAGGTTACACCATCATATTGTGCTATGTTACCGATAAACT
>CALCHC010000112.1 GCA_937901335.1 uncultured Phascolarctobacterium sp.
TATCTCAGTCCCAATGTGGCCGTTCATCCTCTCAGACCGGCTACTGATCGTCGCCTTGGTGAGCCGTTACCCCACCAACTAGCTAATCAGACGCAGGCCCATCCTTTGGCGATAGCTTACATGTAGAGGCCATCTTTCACGATTAAACCATGCGGTAAAATCGTCACATTCGGTATTAGCACTCCTTTCGGAATGTTGTCCCCATCCAAAGGGCAGGTTGCCTACGCGTTACTCACCCGTTCGCCACTAAGAACCCCCGAAGGAGTTCTCCGTTCGACTTGCATGTGTTAGGCATGCCGCCAGCGTTCGTCCTGAGCCAGGATCAAACTCTCCAATAAAGTTTATTGAAGAACCGATTGGCTCTTGTTATTAAAAGAAATTATTTTGACTTTTAGGTCGTACATTTCCGAAGAAATGCTTGACCCGCACATTCGCTTTTTTCTAGGTTCTTGTTCAGTTTTCAAGGTTCTGTAGTCGCTTGCGTCAGCGACTTGTTTATAATACCATCTGTTTTCAGATATGTCAACACCTTTTTTGAAAGTTTTTTCAAAAATTTTTATTTCTCTTTTCTGCCGTTTTTGAACTCCCATGTAAACTCATATAATGAGATTTCTTTTTGCTCTCTTCTTTTGTTGGTTTTCTTCTCTCGTTTTTCTTTGCCAGACCTGAGCAATGCGTAGCATTGCTTCCTTTTCCCCATAGTTACTACTAACTTTAAAATAACAAAGGCTGCCGTGCTTACGCACAGCAGCCTCAAAAGACAAATCTTTTATGAAATTAGCGGAGTTTCGCACCAGCAGGAATGCGGTTGCTTACCATTATGAGGTTCAGTTTTTCTTGACCTTCTTCGCTGTGGATAGCAGAAAGAAGCATACCACAGGATTCAATGCCCATCATTGCACGAGGAGGCAGGTTGGTAATTGCCACCAAGGTTTTACCAATAAGGGTTTCCGGTTCATAGAAAGCACGAATACCACTCAAAATGGTGCGGTCTTTACCAGTACCGTCATCCAAAGTAAATTGCAACAGTTTTTTGCTCTTAGGAACAGCTACGCAATCTTTTACTTTTACAGCACGGAAGTCAGATTTAACAAAGGTATCGAAATCAACAGCATCTTCAAAGAGAGGTTCGATTTCCACTTTGGAGAAATCAATTACTTCTTCTACAACAGTTTCAGCCACGGGAGCTACTACTTCTTGTGCTTCAACAGGAACAGCAGCTTCTGCGTGTTGTTCACCTTTCAACGGTTTCATGGTCGGGAAGAACAATACGTCACGAATGGTGGAGCTATTGGTCAGGAACATAACGAGACGGTCGATACCAATGCCCAAACCACCTGTGGGAGGCAGGCCATATTCCAAAGCGGTAACGAAATCTTCGTCCATCATATTAGCTTCTTCGTCGCCATTTGCGCGTTCTTCTACTTGTTTCATGAAACGTTCACGTTGATCGATGGGATCATTCAATTCGGTAAAGCCATTACAGATTTCGCGGCCATAGATGAATGCTTCAAAACGGTCGGTGATTTCCGGATTTTCCGGGTTAGATTTAGCCAACGGGGAAATTTCTTTCGGATGACCGGTGATGAAGGTAGGTTGAATGAGTTTATCTTCAACATATTCTTCGAAGCAAGCATTGATGATTTTGCCAATGCCCCAAGTAGCTTCTACTTCTACGTTAATTTCTTTTGCCATAGCACGAGCTTCTTCCAAATCGGTTACGTTGGTGAAGTCTTTGCCTGCATATTCTTTAACTGCATCAATCATGCTGATGCGTTTCCACGGAGAAGCCAGTTCAATTTCAGTGCCTTCGTAAACAATTTTGGTAGTACCCAAAACTTCTTCAGCAGTTTTAACAACAACTTCTTCGGTCAAATCCATCATATCACGATAGTCAGCGAATGCTTGGTAAATTTCAACACTGGTGAATTCCGGGTTATGTCTGTTATCGATACCTTCGTTGCGGAATACGCGACCGAGTTCGTAAACGCGGTCCATACCACCAACAATCAAACGTTTCAAATACAATTCCGGAGCGATACGCATATATACTTGCATATCCAAAGCATTGTGATAGCTGATAAACGGACGTGCAGCAGCGCCACCAGCAATGGTGTTCAAAATCGGAGTTTCAACTTCCAAGAAACCGTGGCTGTCCAATACGTTACGTACGCTTCTGATAATTTGAGAGCGTTTTACAAAGGTATCACGAACGTCAGGATTTACAATCAAATCAACATAACGTTGACGATAACGGGTTTCTACGTCTTTCAAGCCATGCCATTTTTCCGGCAAGGGACGCAAGGATTTGGAGAGCATTTCCAAAGCAGAAGCTTTAATGGAAACTTCGCCCATGTGAGTGCGGAACACAGTACCGGTTACGCCCACAGTGTCGCCAATATCCATCATTTTAATCAACGCATAGTTGTCTTCACCCAATACGTCTTTACGAACATAAACTTGGATACGACCGTCTTTGTCTTGCATATCCATAAAGCAAGTTTTACCATGACCACGGATAGCCATTACACGACCAGCAAGTTTAACTTCGGTTTCAGCTTCGGAAAGAGCATCAAATTGTTCTTTTACGTCACCGGAACGATGGGTGTATTCATATCTATAACCAAAGGGTTTCAAGCCTTTTTCTTCAATTTTGTGCATTTTGTCCAAACGCACTTGCATTTGTTCATTAAGGTCAGTTTCAGTATGAATGTTTTTTTCTTCAGCCATGCCAATCCTCCTCAATTAATCAACTTTAACAATTTTGTATGCCAATTCGCCCACAGGAGTGTTTACTTGAACAACGGTGTTAACCTTTTGACCAAGGATAGCTGCACCAACGGGAGATTCATTGGAGATACGATTTTCAAAGGGGTCAGCTTCAGTAGTACCAACGATGGTATATACTTCTTCTTCACCAGTTTCCATATCTTTAACTACAACCACAGAACCAAGGGAAACAACACCTTTTTTCTTGTTAGCAGTGTCATCGATGATGGTTGCGGTGTTAATCATTTGTTCCAATTCCAAAATACGACCTTCGATAAAAGCTTGCTCGCTCTTAGCGTCATCATATTCGGAGTTTTCACTAATATCACCATAGGAGATTGCAACTTTCAAACGTTCAGCAACCTCTTGACGGCGAACAGTACGTAAATTATTCAGCTCGTCCTCTAATTTAATCAGGCCTTCAGCTGTCAAAATAGTTTCTTTAGTAGCCATTTTCCTGCTCCTTCACTTCTTTTATTTATCCGTAATAAACTGCATCAAGAGGTTTCTCGACACACGACATACGCATATGAATTAAATTCTGCCATAAATTATAATTTTTATAAGGGTAAATGTCAACATCACCCACGGTGAATGGCAAGGTTTTCCACCGCATAGTGCATTACTTCATCAATTTCTGATTTGGTAATAGCTCTTTCAAAATTTCTAAAGCCTGCTAAACCAAAACCATGCTTTGTTGCCAGCTTAGAAATCAAATCTACCTTTTCGATATCTAAAGTACGACCAAGGCTAAAACTTTCGTAACGTTTTTCCAAAGCAAGAATCATAGTTTCTGCCATACAAGCGTAAGATGTTTTAGGCGGGAAGCCAAAATTAAAGCGGAAGTTTACATCACCGGGAACTTTGATTATGCCACCTTCAATCACCAGTACATCCTTACGTTTTAAGGAAACATCCTTGGATACATTTCGCGGTCTCGCCACGTCACAAACTACTGCACCCGGTTTCAAATCCTCAGGCTCAATTAAAAAGTCTAAGGCGCTGGTAACAGTTAAGACGATATCTGCATCCTTCAAGGCAAATTTAATATCATCGGTTACTTCTACTTGGCATTGTTCTTTATGCAAAAGTTCTTCTGCCAAATCTTCTAAAGGCTCTAAACGACGAGCCACTAAAGTAACATACGGTACTTCCTTCGCCAAAAGTCGTGCACATGCAGCACCAATAGAACCACTTGCACCGACAATTACTGCTTTACAATCGCTAAGGCGTTTGCCCATCAAGGCAACTGCTTCTTTAGTTCCTTGCAAAGCTGTTGCCACAGTATAGCTGTTACCACTAGTTACGGCAATGTCCAAACTTTTATCAACAGTTATCCCTGCGTCACCAATGATGGAACTAAAAGCACCTAAGCCTACAATTTTTGCACCAAGTTCCTGGGCAACCTTGCCTGCTTCAATGATTCTATCCATGACAAATTCTTCCGGCAATTCTACCATTTGTTTCGCAGTTAAAGGAATACCAACAAACCAACCTTCAGCCTCTGCGTGTTCACTGTAAACCCCGGTAATATTGGACACCTTGAACGGGCGCTTCATCTTAAGGCCAGCTTCGATAAGTCTATCTGGAATATATTTCATTATAGGAGATACATGCTCCATATCTTTAATCGATATGGGATGAAATATAAAAGCAAATTTTTCCATTCTTTTCTTCCTAATCATTTAGATATTCAAAAGAAGATTCTATTTTATAACGTTCTAATAGTTCTATATATTCAGTTGCTGACAAAGAAGACTTCGCTCCTTTCACTGCAACAAGTAATGCTTCCATAACATTTGTACCAAAACTGCGACCATTCAAGCAAGGAGTTGTAGTAATCAAAAGTTTTACCCCTGCCTGTTTAAGCATCTTGCGATCACTTGCAGTAACAGTGTTGGTAATTATAATCTTGCCAAGCAAACTTTCAGGCATAAATTTGCGAATGAAGTGAAAGTCTCCGGCAATAACATCATTTTCTAAAAAATATTTGGAGAATTTAGGAGTACGCTTTTGTTGCTCCTTGCCCATTGGGTAAAGCCAACTAACAGGTAGCTTGGTAACGATAGGAGCTAAAAGCTTCGCCCACCAAGCTAAACTTTCTAAAGAATACAAAGGCTTCTCTACGTTCAAACCAAAGAGCAAATCTCCAAAAGTAAGCTTCGCCCCTGCTTCCTGCAATGCCTGCGCCATACCAAAGCGGTCAACACCACAAACAAGCAGCACCTTTTTATCCTTAAAGTCTACTATCTTTTCAGCAGCAAGCTTAGCAATCAATCTACGCTCCAATGAATTTTTCAGACCGCTACCGTCAAGAACAGGAGTGTTCCTAACTTTAGCAATCAACTTTGCAGATTCACGAAAAGTGTAGCGAGTATCACCTGCGTAAACAAACAAATCCGTCCCGCCTAAACCAATAGCATCTACTTTACCATCACACTCTTCCATAAGTTGACGCGCTTTGGCAAAATCGCCATCAGTTCCTCGGCGTTCCACTAAAAGTTCCTGCTCGCCAAGCACAACAGTAGCTTTTGCATCACGCTCTGACGAGCCTAAGCTTATGCTAATTACGTGCTTCTTGTGCCTTTGGAAACTCATAGCTTTCTCCTACAATCAATTAGTTTACAAATGAATATTTTATCATACTAAGATTTCATTCTCAACTTTGCGCACCCAATTGTTTCGGGTAAGCTTCGTAGTAAGCATGAGCACAAGTACGATATTCATCAAGCAATTCCATAAATTGAACTTGAGTATCCATTTTATGGAAACGACTACGGAATTCCGCAGCGTGGGGCAAACCTTTCAGGTATGCAGAAATATGACGGCGCATTTCTTTAACAGAAATGTATTCGCCTTTATAATCAATAAGCATTTGTAAATGCTCTGCTGCTAAATCAAGACGCTCATCAACACCGGGAGCAGCAGGAACTTCTTTCCCTTCCAGTACTGCTTTCAATTGAGTAAAGAGCCACGGATTGCCATCAGCACCACGGCCAACCATCAAACCATCGCAACCAGTTTCTTCAAGCATACGCACACCGTCTGCCGCAGAGAAGATGTCGCCATTGCCAAACACAGGAATCTTAACAGCTTGCTTTACATCACGAATAATGTTCCAATCTGCCTTGCCTTCGTAAAATTGCACGCGAGTACGACCGTGAACAGCAACCACCGCCACTCCGGCACGTTCTGCAGCTAGGGCAATTTCTACAGCATTACGATTATCATCATCCCAACCTGCGCGGAACTTTACGGTTACAGGGATTTGCACCGCATCTACCATCGCCGCCAAAATTTCGTAAGCAAGCTGAGGATTTTTCATTAAAGCAGAACCTTCGCCGTTGTTAACAATTTTCGGAACAGGACACCCCATATTAAGGTCAATCATATCTGCACCACTTGCTTCTACAATTTTAGCAGCTCGCGCCAATTCATCAGGCACACTGCCAAAAAGTTGGATGGCGGTAGGGCGCTCGCCGTCGTCAATGGCAAGCATCTCTTTAGTTTTAACATTATTATATAGTAAACCTTTAGCGCTAATCATTTCCGAAACAGTCATACCACAGCCTAAACGTCTGCAAATGAGACGAAAGGGTAAATCGGTAATGCCTGCCATAGGCGCTAACGCCAAGGGGACATTCAATTCAAGATTACCAAGCTTCATTCTTAAACCTTTCAGTTTCTTACTTAAATGTTTAACAAAAGAAAGCCCGCCGAGGCGGGCATTTACTTTTTATTTAGAGTTTTTTTCGTGAAGGATGCGCAAGCCATCCAAGGTCAGGAACGGTTCTACAATATCAATGAGTTCAGATTCTTTCTTCATCATATTTGCGAAACCGCCAGTTGCGATAACCAAAGCTTCGCCACCAAGTTCACGTTTCATATGTTGCACGATGCCTTCCATTTGACCAACAGCACCATACATAATACCTGCTTGCATAGAGCTTACAGTGTTACGGCAAATAATGTTTTTAGGTTTAATCAATTCGATGCGGGGCAATTTAGCAGCTCTTTGGAACAAAGCTTCTGCAGAAATACCAATACCGGGAACGATGGAACCACCTAAATATTCGCCATTAGGCAACAACGCACAGAAGGTGGTTGCAGTACCAAAGTCCACAACAATCATGGGCTTGCCTAAGTTTGCATATTTATCAAGTACAGCCACAGCATTTACAATGCGGTCTGCGCCAACTTCTTTAGGATTATCATATTTAATGGAAATGCCATTTTTGATACCAGGGCCTACAACCAAAGGTTTAACGCCAAAATATCTTTCGCACATATGGCACAAGGGAACAACCACAGGGGGAACTACGCTAGATAAAATTACGGAGGTTACTTCCTTCATGGGAACGTCGCAGTAATCAAACATGCTGCGCAGCAAAATACCGTATTCGTCAGCAGTTTTAGAACGGTCAGTAGAAAAACGCCAGTGTGTCTTTAATTCCTTCCCTTCAAAAACACCTGCAACAATATTAGTATTACCTACATCAATAACCAGTAACATGTACTTTCCTCCTTGGAAATAAATTCCAATTCAATTATACGGTTTTAAACCGCTTGTATTATACACAAAAGAGCATAACATTGCAACTATTTCTGTCACAGCTTAGGCATAAGCATTGTTTTTAGCCGCAGCCGGACGGATGGATACATCCCCCGCCACAACCTTCTCAAGTTCACCGTCAGTTTTCTTAACGATGAGCAAACCTTCTTCATCAATGTCAATGGCAGTTCCGTAATAAGTCATATCGGGAGCAATAACTTTAACCTCTTGACCAAGAGTGCAGGAATATTTACGCCATTCTTCCAGAACAGGAGCAAAGCCTTGTTCACAAGCAAGCTCATATAAATCTTCCATATTCTTTAAGATATCAGCCAAAAGTTCTACGCGAGTAAAAGGTTCAGTAGCAACATCTGCAATGGAGATGGCAATGTCACGCACATCTTTCGGATAATCTTCCGGCTCGCCGTGAGTGTTGATACCAGTACCAATAACCACATAGTTAATATGACCAAACTCTGCATTCATTTCAGTTAAGATACCAACGAGCTTACGACCATTAAGCAAAATATCATTAGGCCATTTGATGGCAGCATTCACGCCTTGAATTTTGTTCACAGCTTTAACTACGGCAACCGCCGCCAAGAGAGTGCACTTGGAAGCTTCTTGAGGTAAAAAGGGCGGCTTCAAAACTACAGAAAACCAAATCCCTTTGGCGTGGGGAGAAACCCAGCCACGGGACAACCTACCTTTGCCTGCACCTTGTTCTTCTGCAATAACGAGCAAACCATTTTCACAACCTGCGTTTGCAATAGACTTAGCTACATTATTAGTAGAAGGCAGTAAATCTTCATAGCAAACGCTATGACCAAGCCATTTAGTTTTTAAATGGCTGCTGATTTCTTGAGGATACAATCTATTAGGCGCTTCACGCAGGATGTACCCACGTTTTTGCACGGATTCTATTTGATAGCCTTCGTCTTTCAATGCTTGGATATGCTTCCAGATGGCAGTACGAGACACGCCCAACTGCTCAGAAATTTTTTCACCGGAAACAGGTTCCAAACCACTGGCACGCAAAAGCTCTAAGATACTATTACGCATGGTATTTACCTCCAATTATTAACCTCAGTTTAAACTTTGGTTAACTTAATGTCAAGAAATAAAAAACGCACTCGCTTTCAGCAGCGAGTGCGTTCTAATTTTAAGCTTGTTCAGTTTCTTCGGTTGCAGTCAGTGCTTCAACCACAGGGTCAGAAGCAGCTTCCATTGCTTCACGTTCTTCCTTGGTAAGAATGCGACCATGGTTTACGATGTCAGCAATTTCTTCTTTTTCAAGGGTTTCGCGTTCAATCAAAGCTTGTGCAATCAAATGGAGTTTATCCATATTTTCGTTGAGCAGTTTTTCAGTTGCAGCATACGCATCATCCAAGAAAGCGCGTACTTCCTTATCAATCTCAGCAGCAACTTCTTCACTGTAATCTTTATCACGAGCAATGTCACGACCTAAGAATACTTGGTCTTGACGATGACCGAAAGTTACAGGACCAATTTTTTCGCTCATGCCGTATTCGCAAATCATTTGACGAGCGAGAGCAGTAGCACGTTGCAAGTCATTGCTTGCACCACTGGAGATTTCTTTAAGTACTAAAGCTTCCGCTACGCGACCGCCAAGGAGCACTTTCAATTCGTCCAGCATTTCGCTACGAGTTGCATAGTAACGATCTTCCTTAGGCAAGCTTAAGGTGTAGCCACCTGCGCGACCACGAGGAATAATAGTTACTTTATGTACAGGGTCAGTATGTTCGAGGAGCATACCTACGATAGTATGACCACCTTCGTGGTAAGCAGTGAGACGTTTTTCATTATCACTGATAACACGGCTCTTACGTTCCGGTCCCATGATAACGCGTTCAGCAGCTTCTTCCATTTCCGGCATGTTGATTTTCTTTTTGTTTTTACGAGCAGCCATTAAAGCAGCTTCGTTTACCAAGTTGCTCAAGTCAGCACCGGTAAAACCAGGAGTGCGTTGAGCAATTACTTCCAGTTCTACGTCTTCAGCCATAGGTTTGCCTTTAACGTGAACTTTCAAGATTTCAGTACGACCTTTAATATCAGGACGGTCTACTACGATTTGACGGTCAAAGCGACCAGGACGCAGCAATGCCGGATCCAGAATATCAGGACGGTTAGTAGCAGCAATCATAATGATGCCTTCGTTAGCACCGAAGCCATCCATTTCAACCAACAATTGGTTCAAGGTTTGTTCGCGTTCATCATGACCGCCACCTAAACCAGCACCACGTTGACGACCAACTGCGTCGATTTCGTCGATGAACACGATGCAGGGAGCGCTTTTCTTCGCTTGTTCGAACAAGTCGCGTACACGAGAAGCACCTACGCCTACGAACATTTCTACGAAATCAGAACCGGAGATGCTAAAGAAAGGAACACCTGCTTCGCCTGCAACAGCTTTCGCCAGCAAGGTTTTACCAGTACCCGGAGGACCATAAAGCAATACGCCTTTGGGAATTTTAGCACCAAGTTCATTATATTTTTGAGGTTCTTTTAAGAATTCAACAACCTCTTGCAGTTCTTGTTTAGCTTCAGCAGCACCAGCAACATCTTTAAAGGTTACTTTAATTTTGTCTTCATCGTAGCGACGAGCACGGCTTTTGCCGAAGTTCATCACACGACCACCACCGCCGCCTTGATTGTTCATCATCATGAACCACAAGCCAACAATCAACAGCATGGGCAGTACGCTGCTAAGAATTCCAGTCCACCAAGGGGGTTGGGGCGGAAGTTCTGCTTTAATATCAACATTTTTAGCCTGCAATTTGGAAATCAAATTTGCATCATTATTAGGTACAACGGTGGTAAATTCTTTACCATCACTCAATTTGCCACTGATGATGTTATCTACAATGGTAACTTGCTTAATTTTATCCTCATCAACCTGTTGCAAGAATTTAGTATAACTAAGATCCGTTTGCTTCACAGGAGCAGCGGAATAATAATCAAACATACCGATTACGACCATAATCATCAGCAGATAAAAGACTACGTTCTTAAAAAATTTAGTCAAGACCGAATCCTCCTTCTACTAAGCATATACTAAAGAAATATTATAGTATAGCAAGCTTAAGAACACAATATTTTTATTTAAGACAATATTTAATGGTCAAGCTTCCACGTTGGTAGAAGGCTTGCATTTTTTGTGGCAATTGCAAATATTTGCCACTAGTCTTTCTCAAGCACAACACATCTAATGCTTCTGTATGTCTGTAGCCAAGTTCCTTACCACCGGCAAGAAAATAAGCTTGACGTAAGATTCTTTTGCGTAAGGCGGCAGGTACTTCCTGCCATTTGCGAACATTAAGGATTACCCCTTCATCAGTGCAACTAGCTATGGCTTGAAATTTTTCCTTCGCCATTTGATTTAAACAGTCATCATCTTCCTGCAAAATACCAGCGCTTTGCACAACAGCTTTTTTGATGGCAGGGTTAAAGTTTTTTTCTAAGTAGGGTAAAAGTTCTCGTCTAATCTTATTGCGAGTATAATGCAAATCATCGTTACTACTATCGTAGCAATAGTTTATATTTTGCAGAGCACAGTAGTTTTCCAAATGCTCCCTTGTCAAATGTAAAAGAGGTCGCAAGATTTTACCACTACGCACCTGCATACCACTCAAGCCTTCTGTTCCTGCACCGCGCAGCAGTTTCAGTAAAACTGTTTCCGCTTGGTCATCACTATGGTGAGCAGTCAAGATAAAGTCTGCATTTAACTCTTGTGCTTTTTCTTCAAGAGCAGCGTAACGCAATTTGCGAGCAGCTTCTTCTGTGGAAAGCTTGTTACTTTGAGCATAAGCATTCACATCAACGTGAACACAAGTAAAGGCAAGACCTTTCTCTTCGCAGAACCTGCGAACCAGTTCTGCATCTGCCAAAGCTTCCTCACCACGCAGACCATGTTCAACGTGCAAAACATGCGCCGAGCAGTAGCCTTCATTTACAAGTTGCAATACACCATCAGCCAAAGCCATGGAGTCAGCACCACCACTTACGGCAAGTAGCAGACTTCCACCTTGGGGAATGTACTCTTTTAATGCATTATAAACTTTTTTAACAACGGGATGTACTTGCATACAAACTCCTAAGAAAATGAAAGGCACTCTTGACGAGTGCCCTAATTACAAATTATCTTTCGCGTTTAGCGCCACGGCCACCACGTTTAGATTCAGTATTACGTTTCAAGTCCAGCATACGATCATCGCTGTCTTTCAAGAATTTGGACAATTTATCTTCAAAGGAAAGAGCCGGAGCTACTTTAGCAGCTTGCGGACGAGGACCACGACGTTCTCTATTTTCAACTTGCGGACGTTGGGGCTTCGGTTGGGGAGCAGGAGGCGGAGTAAGCTGTTTAATGGACAAGCCAATTTTGCCACGCTCATCAATGGACAACACTTTTACTTTAACTTTGTCGTGTTCTTTCAAGAATTCACGTACATCTTTAACATAAACATTGGATACTTCGGAAATGTGAATCAAGCCCACTTTTCCTTCCGGCAATTGAACAAAAGCGCCAAAATTGGTGATACCGGAAACTTCACCTTCTACAATTGCACCTACTTCAAGTGACATAGAGAAAATTATCCCCCTTAAAAAATCATTATACCGTATTATTATACTCTTTTAAAATTCCCAGTGTCAACAGGAGAAAAACAAAACGCCTTTGGTATTTTTCACCAACGGCGTTTATCATTTAGGTTCTTTAGAAGCCTTCTTCTCATCCACAATGAAAAGCGGAACTTCATTTTTTCCTACCATATTATAGTCTTCTCGAGCAAGCTTTTCTAAGTACTTAGGGTCATCCAATTTCTTACGTTCTGCTTCAAGATTAGCATGCTTTTCAGTCAATGCATCTATGCGAGCTTCAGTTGCAGCCTTTTCTTGTTTCAACTGGTAAATTTTATATTCCTGCTGAGCGATGATACCCAAGCAAATTAAAACCACAATGCCCAATATGTATGCAAACCAATTATGGCCACGTTTCTTACGTTTTTGCATTTGCTACCACCTTTCTCGCAAGTTTCTAGATATTTGTAGTGTAACACAAAATCTACAGAAGTTCCATATAACAAAGAAGCGACTGGTTCATAGAACCAGTCGCAATATACTTAAAGTAAAATTATTTTACAACTTCTTTGAAAGCTTTACCAGCTTTGAAAGCGGGAACGGTAGCAGCTTCGATGCTCAAAGCTTCGCCAGTGCGCGGGTTTTTACCGGTGCGAGCTTTACGGCTACGAGCTTCGAAAGTACCAAAGCCAATCAGTTGTACTTTTTTACCAGCAGCAACTTCTTCTTTAACGGTATCCAACAATGCATTAACAGCTTTTTCTACGTCTTTTTTGGTCAAGCCAGCTTTTTCTGCAACAGCAGTGATCAATTCAGTTTTGTTCATTTTAAAATCCCCCTATTAATTTGTGTTCTTATTGCTCAATATTTATGGGTTCTCTCCAACACCTTAAAATGCGGAAACACACCTAAATATCGAATTCCGAGACTTAGCTTCTTCTAGAAAAATGTTTTCCTAGATTTTACCGCTTTATTCTACCAGAATAAATCTTGTTCGTCTATAAGAAATTGGATTTTTTTCCCGTACTCCAAGCAATAATTACACATTTCGTCTTTTCAAATTACTTTTCTTGTTTTTTAGCTTCATCCCAAAATTTATCAAGCTCATCTAAGGTAAAATCTTGCCAATTCTTACCGCTGTTGTGAACTTGTTCTTCCACAAACAGGAAGCGAGAGGTGAAACGATTGTTAGTTCCTTCCAAAGCAACCTCAGGTTCAATTTTGTGATGACGAGCATAATTTACAATGGCAAAGAGCACATCGCCAAGTTCTTTTTCTGCTGCAACCTTGTCACCGCTTGCCAAAGCTTCTTGGAATTCACCAAGTTCTTCTTGCACTTTCTCCCAAACAGGTTCGATATCTTGCCAGTCAAAGCCTACTTTAGCTGCTTTGCTTTGAATTTTGTAAGCACGGAGCAGTGCAGGCAAGCCTTGGGCAATACCATCAAGAGCGCTCTTACGCTCGGTCTTTTCTTGTTTTTTAATAGCATCCCAATTTACGAGCACTTCTGCACTACCGCTAACTTCTGTGTCGCCAAACACGTGAGGATGTCTACGGATAAGTTTATCTACAACCTCATCGATAACTTCTTGCAAATCAAAGTTACCTGCTTCTTCCGCCATACGTGCATGGAACACTACTTGCATCAGCACGTCGCCAAGTTCTTCACGCATGCCTGCTATGTCTTCGTTATCAACAGCTTCAATGTATTCGTAAACTTCTTCGATGAAGTTGCTACGAATAGATTGGTGGGTTTGTTCAATATCCCAAGGGCAACCACCCGGTTCACGCAAGGTGCGGATAACATCAACAAGAGGTTGCACATCAACATCTGCATAAGAGCTAGTATCTACTAAATCTTCTTCCGCAGTGAAAACTTCCACTTCATCTTCGTCCTCGCCAAACTCCAGCAAACCTTCCGGCATTGCAGGCAGGGGCGGAATATACGCACTGGTTAAGTGGTCAATGTGAGGTTGACGATCAAGCTCAAACAATTTTACAGAACGACATTCTTCATCAGGCAAGCCTAAATTGCGCAGGAAGAAAATTTCATAATCGTCATCTAAGTTTTCCATCAAGGCAATTTTCAAATCAGAAGCAACCAATTGGCTATACACTTGGGTAATCATCAAAGGATATTTACCAGCATCAGCTACTGCTTCAAAATCTTGAGCGTCAATAATTCTCAGACCAGCAATGGGGTCAATACCCAAATCTACATAAGCTAAATCAAGGAAGCTCATTGCCGGTTTAATAACCAAGGGAATATTAAATTCTTTTGCTTGTTCACGGAGCATAACTACAGTACGTTCTGCAACCAAGGGGCTACCGGGAACTGCGTACACCACGTCACCTTCCATTGCCGCAGCCAATACTCTTTGCACTACGCGACCATAAACTTCTTCAAAATTCGCGCCTTCTTCATAGAAGCTATCACAAGAAGTAAATTTAACATTTTCTTTTTCCAGTTCTGCTACAGTGGGATGCACCGCAGTACGCAAAATTACTTGTGCATCACTTTTAAGCAAGCCCATAGTTTCTAAGGATAAGTTGCCAGCCGCACCGGGGCCAAGTCCTACGATAGTAATAGTTCCCATAATCTTACCTCTTTCTTTATCGAATAAACTTTTTGATAACAGGCAAATGCCTTAATTCTTCTTTATTAATAGCACCTAAGCAGGGAAGCAGCACTGCGTAAACTACTGCCGCCAAACCAATGGCACCAATGGTAGCCAAAGTTCTGTGTGCCAACGCCTGCACAAGCACTTGATAACCAAAGTGAGCAGCAACGCCCATCAAGGACGCCGCCAAAATAACCTTGGCAATTTCTTGCCATTTAAATTTTATGCCAAAGCGGTACAGAACATAAATATTCAGTAACGCTGCCAAACCAAAGTTAATGTTACTTGCCCAAGCTGCACCTGCAATATTATAGGTAGCATTGGTCAAGAACCATACGGCACACACCTTCGCCGCCAAACCACATACCATATTCAACATGGGAATGTTTATCTTACCCATCCCCTGCAATACGCCCGTAGTAACTTGTTGCATACCTAAAAGCCACAACGCAGGACCAGAATGCATAATCGCAACTGCAGCCTTACTTGTTCCGTACAAAAGCAAGCTAAGTTCTTCAGCCATAACGCTCATACCTACGGCAGCAGGCACTGTAATTAAACAGCATAACTTCATTGCCATTGCTGCCTTTTTAGCAATGCCATTCTTGTCGCCCAAAGTAAAAGCTTCAGAAACTGCAGGTACTAAACTAACTGCCAAAGAAGTTGTCGGAATAGTCGCCAATAAAATCAAAGGTTGCGCCATCCCTGCCAAGTAACCGTATAAAGTAGTAGCTTCATCAATAGCAAAACCACTGGCAATTAATCTATTAGGTACAAGCAGCATATCGATACTGCTTGTGATTGGAACAACTATGTTAGCACAGGAAACAGGCAATGCCAAAAGCAAAAGTCTTTTAGCAATCTTACCCACGCTTTCCTTTTCAGAGTTAAGCAAGCCAACATTTTCACTTGCCAACTGCCAACGAGCACGATATTTAAAATAGAAGAAAGTTAAAACGCAAAGACCCATCAACGCACCGGGAGCAGCACCAAAAGCTGCGCCTGCTGCAGCGTATTCTAAACCTTTAGGCAAAAGAATATACGCTAGCACCAACATCGTCATAACCCTGACGAACTGTTCCAAAATTTGGGACACAGCAGGAGGTGTCATCATTTGCTGACCTTGGAAGAAACCGCGGAAGCACGCCAAGATTGTAGAAAGGAAAACCGCAGGAGTCAGAGCCACTAAACCATAGTAAGCACGACTATCTGTAATAATTCCACTATCTACAAGCCAACCTGCCGCCACGAACAAACTGCTTGCAAAGAACAAACCAGTCGCCGCCATTAAACCCAAGCTCACCTTAAAGACACGTTGTACATTAGCGTAATCTTTTTGGGCAAGCTTTTCAGAAACGATAATGGAGATAGCAATGGGAATGCCAGCGGAGGAAATAGCTACCAAAAGCAAATAAACCGGGTACGCCATTTGATACAAGCCAATACCTTCGCCACCCAAAAGGCGAGACAGCAATATTCTATTGACCGAGCCAATAACCTTTACCATCAATCCGGCAAGAGTCAGTATCATGGCACCACGCAAAAATTTATCTGCGCTCACGTAGTTTCCTCCTTTCTTCTAATTAATCTCTACACTTGCCAACGCAGGCAAATGCTTTTCAAGCCAAGCAAGAGCATCAATATTTAAACCAACAGTTCTATAAATAATTTGCGGCTCTTTGCCTTGTTTATAAGTGAGCTTACCTTTACAAGCATTCATTAGTTTCATTAAAGCTTCCGGTAAAATCAAAGACTGCTCGCTGCAAGTAATGCGAATTTCACCAACACGTACGTTAATGCCACGAATCTTCATCAAACGGCACAAGCCACGTAACCCAGCCACACGCCACAAGTTTTCAACTTCTTCCGGCGGATTGCCAAAACGGTCAATGATTTCATCCAGCAAATCATCACGTTGAGCATATTCCACTTCTGCAAAACGACGATACAGTTCCATCTTATAACGGGGGTCTGCAATATAATCGTCGGGAATGTATGCTTCCGCAGGAATTTCCAGTACAGGATCAGGTTCGGGAGCAGCAACTTCCACGCCAGTTTTAAGACGTTTAATAGTTTGCTCCAACATTTCGCAATAAGCAGCAAAACCAATGCCTGTAATATGACCATGTTGTTCCGCCCCAAGCAGGTTACCTGCACCGCGAATTTCCAAATCGCGCATAGCAATCTTAAAGCCAGCACCAAGCTCTGTAAAATCACGAATGGCTTGCAAACGCTTTTCTGCAATTTCACTAAGAGCTTTGTTAGGTTTATAAACGAAGTACGCGTAAGCCAAACGGGAACTTCTACCTACACGCCCACGCATTTGATAAAGTTGGGACAAGCCAAAGTTTTCTGCACCATCAATGATGATGGTATTTGCCAAAGGCACATCCAAACCATTTTCAATAATAGTTGTAGAAAGAAGCACATCACACTCACCCTCGTAAAAGGAAATCATAGCATCTTCCAACATATACTCATTCATTTGCCCATGGGCAACCTTAATGCTAATACCAGGAACAAGCTTACGCAACTTAGCAGCAATCAGTTCCAAACCATTAACTCGATTGTGAACATAATAGATTCTGCCGCCACGACGCAGCTCTCGTTCCAATGCTTCCTTAATCATTCCATCGTTATATTCTGCCACGAAAGTTTCTACAGGCAATCTATCTTCCGGCGGAGTTTCGATAACGCTCATATCCCTGCCATTGACAAGTGCCATATGCAAAGTACGAGGAATAGGAGTAGCAGAAAGAGTAAGCACGTCTATACCAGTACGCCACTTCTTAATTTTTTCTTTTTGAGCAACACCAAAACGTTGCTCTTCATCTATGATTAATAGACCTAAATCCGGGAACAATACATCTGCTTGCAAAAGACGGTGAGTACCAATCAAGATATCAACCTTGCCATCTTCCAAATCTTGCAAAATGCGACGTTGTTCCTTAGGAGTGCAAAAGCGGTTCAAAAGTTCAACATTCACCCCAAAATTACGGGTACGCTCTTTAAAAGTCAAGTAATGTTGTTGAGCGAGCACAGTAGTCGGAACCATAACTGCAACTTGCTTACCATCCATTACACATTTAAAGGCAGCACGGATGGCAACTTCTGTTTTGCCAAAACCTACGTCACCACAAAGCAAACGTTCCATTGGTTGGGGTTGTTCCATATCCCTTTTAATTTCACTAATACATTTTAATTGGTCAGGAGTTTCTTCATAGGGGAACTGTTCTTCAAAATCCTTTTGCCATTCTGTATCAGGAGCAAAGGCATGACCGGGAAGTACTTGCCGTTGAGCATAAAGTCGCAACAATTCTTCTGCAAGTTCCGTAATCGCTTTGGCAGCTTTAGTAGTAGTACGCTTCCAATCAGCGCCACCCATCTTGGACAAACGAGGAACAGATCCTTCACTGCCAACATATTTGTGGAGCATCCCAACTTGCTCAACAGGAACATACAACTTATCTTCCCCTGCATAAGCAAGAAGCAAGTAATCTCGATGAACACCGCCAACTTCTACATTTTCTACGCCAATATAACGACCAATACCGTGAACCTTATGAACAACGTAGTCCCCTGCTTTAATATCACTAAAGTATTGGAGCTGTTGACCTTGGTTCTTACTGTGCAGACGCTTACGCTTTTGCATACCGAAAATATCATTTTCAGTTAGCAGTATCCAATTTTCATTCCAAAAGCGGAAGCCGTGATCTAAATCGCCATACATTACGTTAATAACGTTTTCCTGTACGGCTTCATCTGCGTAAGTTGCGGGCAACTTGTAATTGCCAAGATTATCGGCAAAGCCCCGCGCCTTTACGCTACTACTCATCATAATGATAGGCGTAACGCCTTCACGCAGCCAACCTTCTAAATCGTCGGTCAGCATATTAATATTTTTATTGTAAGGAGCAACACTGCGAACAGGCACATTCACACTAGGCACGTCACGCAAAAAGCTGTGCGCCAATGCAGAAACTAAGAGTGCACGCTTACCACATTGCTCAATAATTTCTTCTTTATTAAATAGCTCTTCAGCGTGAGCTTTATTTTCTTTATCAAGCTTTTCTAAAAGCTCAAAAATTTTTACAGGTTCATCTGCAACCACAATAGTAGAAGGTGCGCAGTAATCAAAAACAGAAGCAGTACATTCAGAGCTTTCTTCCATTACTAAGGGAGCAATCTTAATTTCATCTAAAGATTGGATGCTACGTTGATTGTTAATATCAAAACTACGCACTGCATCAATTTCATTATCGAACCATTCAATACGCACTGCTACATTGCTGTTAATAGGGAACACGTCTAAAATATCCCCACGCAAACAAAACTGCCCGATAGCATCTACCTGAGCGGTACGTTCATAACCTAAAGCTACCAAGGTAGCGATAACTTCCTGTTGTTCTCGCTCTTCTCCCAAGTTAATTACAAGGTTCTTGTTAAAACTGCGAGGAACAAATTGTTTTTGTTGCAAGGCTTCCGCAGTAATGAAAACTATACCACGCTCTTCCCCTTGCAAGAAACGTAATGCCGCCGCACGACCAGCCTGTACCTCCAAGCTTTGGGTGTCAGCCTGCACACGCGGCAAATTTACAGGATAAAGTTCTTGCATGGGCAAATCAGGATAAAAATAGTTTAACTCTCTGCGATAAGCACGAATCTCTTCGCGAGAAGCTACCACAAAAGCTAAGCTGCCTTTTTCTCCCAAAATTTTATCTATAGCAACACAAAAGACCGGCTTGGAGCTTCCTCCCAACCCGGTTAAAATACATGCCTTTTGTTTTTGCTGATAGCTTGCCGCCTGTTTCACTTCTGCAACGGCAGTAAGCTGTTCCACTAATAAGTTCTTCATTTTAGATAACCATAGCGACTTACGCCGCAAAATTTATTTAAACTACATTCATTATAACACAAACAGTCTCTAAAAAAATAAAAGGCTATCTCTTTTTTGAGATAGCCTTTGTAATTTGTATTAGAGTTTAACTTCGAAATCTTTTCTTTCCAGATTGTGGATAGCATCAACAAAACGAACAGTACCGGTTTTGTAACGAGCGGAAATGGTATGGGTACGAACACCGCCATTGAAGAAACGGAGACCATTGAGCATGTTGCAGTTGGTAATACCAGTTGCAGTAAACATGCAGTCATCGCCTTTAACCATGTCTTCCAAAGTCAATACTTGGTTAACATCGGTAATACCCATTTCGTGACAGCGTCTAAGTTGTTCTTCATCTTCCGGGAAGAGACGACCTTGCATATCGCCACCCAAGCATTTAACTGCTACTGCAGCAAGTACGCCTTCGGGAGCGCCGCCACGGCCAATGTACATATGAACGCCACTGCCTTCTACACAAGCTTCAACAACAGGGTTAACGTCACCGTCAGTGATGAGGGAGATGCGAGCGCCAGCTTCGCGAACTTCACGAATGATATCAGCATGACGTTCACGATCAAGAACTACTACGTTCAAGTCAGCGATTTCGCGATCCAAAGCTTTAGCTACACGAGCCAAGTTTTCTTTTACAGGAGCATTAATATCTATGCAACCTTTAGCACGAGGACCTACAGCGATTTTGTCCATATACATATCAGGAGCATGGAGCAAGCAGCCTTTGGGAGCAATCGCAATTACAGCAATAGCACCGTTTTGACCTTTTGCAGTCAGGTTAGTACCTTCAACGGGGTCAACAGCAATGTCAACTTCCGGTCCGCCAGCACCAACTTTTTCACCAATGTAGAGCATCGGAGCTTCGTCCATTTCGCCTTCGCCAATTACAACAGTACCGCTGATGTTAACGGTATCAAACATTTGGCGCATAGCGTCTACTGCCAAACCGTCAGCACCATTTTTATCGCCTTTACCAATCAAACGACCGCAAGCTACAGCTGCAGCTTCAGTAACGCGTACAAATTCCATAGATAATTCTCTATCCATTACTTACACCACTCCTTGTGAAATATTCTTAATACCTCTGTTTATTATGACACTTTCCAATTATTTACGCAACAGTAAATCTCCTTAGAAATGTCTGAGGAGCAGGTTAAAACCTACCTGCCAAGGTAAAACAACAACAATATAAACCAGCAACAAACTAAACAGAACAGTTGCCGCCGCGCGTTTAAAATCTATTATGTACACGACCTCTAAGGAGCGTACTAATAAATACAACATCCAACAACACCCTATTAGTGTTACAGCTGCTAAAAACAGTAACCCATCAAGGCCAAGCTTCCCTGCCAATAATGCGCAGGGAGTAAGCACAAGAAATGGTAGTGTTGTATAACCAAGTAGGCACACAAGCCCTTTAGCATCCCCTGCAAGAGCGCCAAAGGTTTCCAAAATACCATGAAGCAAAAAGCCATACATCGACAAAGCTGCACCTAAAATAATAATCAAGGCAGCAACAATGGCGAACCTTACTTCCAAAGGTTCATGGATAAGCCAGGAATTGGATACAACACCTGTAAACAAGCCAACACTAAGAGTGTAATAGAAGCCGCTACGCCATAAGCAAGGCTGTTTCACAAGGGCAGTCATACCAGCTCTTGTTTCAAACAGCACATCAAAGGTTTTGCGCCTCATTCAGCTCACCTCGCTATACGGGGAGAAGCACCCAAATCACCTAATACTTGTTCAAAAAATTGTACCTTCAAGGTTTTAGCGATTTCTGCACCTAAAAGAATTTCCCAAGGTTGTTTTTGTTCTCTTTCTTTTACAGGGGGAATGCCGTCAAAACCAGCCATTCTACCAGTTGCTTCCAAAGCATCGTAGTAGTTGCCAACTTCGTCAATCAAGCCAATGTTTTTTGCTTGAGCGCCAGTGTAGATGCGACCATCTGCATAGGAGCGCAATTTGCCGGCATCCATTTTACGACCTGCTGCTACAGTTGCAATAAAGTCTTCGTAAATTTCGTTAACGATGCGTTGCAAAATAGCTTTTTCTTCTTCGGTCATAGGTCTGTCAGTACTCATAATATCTTTAAAAGTACCGCTCTTAATTTTACCGGTGCTAATGCCAATTTTCTTGAACAATTCTTCTGTGTTCATATAAGGCATATATACGCCAATACTACCGGTTAAAGTAGTAGAGTTTGCATAAATTTTATCGCTGGCACATGCAGCAATCCAGTAAGCCGCGCTTGCACCCATATCGCCCATAGTAGAAACAATGGGTTTATTAGTTTTTTCTTTAAAGCGAATCAGCTCACGACCAATTTCTTCTGCAGCAGTTGCACTACCGCCGCCGGAATCAATACGCAACACCAAAGCCTTAACAGAATCATCTTCTGCAGCCTCGCGAATTTGACGCATTACGCTACCACTGGTCACGCCTGTAGTTTGGTTAAACAAAGTATCTTCGCCGTCACCACTCATGATGGGTCCTTGGATATTAATCACTGCAACCCTGTCAGGAATGGAAACAGTCTTTTCATCGTTGTTATTCCCTTTTAAAAGAGAAACAACAAAGCTCAATATTGCGATAAGCAATATGGCACTAACAAATAACTTCTTTAACATATTGTACTCCTTGTAAAAAAAGCAGACTGCATTTATACAGTCTGCTTTTTAGACGCAATTATTTTTGTTCCTTCAAAGCAGCTGCGATGAAATCACGGAACAAGGGATGGGGATTGGTCGGGCGGGATTTCAATTCCGGATGGAATTGTACGCCTACGAACCAAGGATGAACGGATTCAGGCAATTCTACGATTTCTACCAAACGACCGTTGGGCAGAGCACCAGCGATTACCAGACCATTTTTTTCTAATTCTTCACGGAACGCGTTATTTACTTCATAACGGTTACGATGACGTTCGTAAATCAATGCTTCGCCATAAGCTTTTTCGGTGAAGCTGCCAGCAACAACTTTGCAAGGATACAATCCTAGACGCATAGCACCTTTTTCTTCAACATCTTTTTGTTCAGGAACAATGTCGATTACCGGATAAGCAGTTTCGGGTTTAGCTTCAGTAGTATTAGCATCAGCCATACCGATATGACGAGCATATTCTACAACTGCGCATTGCATACCCAAGCAAATGCCGAAGAAGGGAACTTTATTTTCGCGAGCATATTTAATAGCAGAGATTTTGCCTTCCAAGCCTTTGTCACCAAAGCCACCGGGAACGAGGATTGCATCAACGCCTTTAAGTTCAGCTTCAAGGTCAACTTCGCCAGTTTCAGCAAGTTCTGCGTTAATCCATTTGATTTCCAAGTTAGCTTCGTTAGCCATAGCAGCGTGACGGAGAGCTTCGGTCAAGCTGATGTAGGAGTCTTGCAGTTCAACGTATTTACCAACTACGCCCAAAGTAACTTTGCGGTCGTATTCTTTCAGCATACGTTCAACCATATCGTGCCATTCGTCCATGTTCAAGGGGTGGTTGGTTACATCAACATCAAGTTTACGCAATACAACTTCGTCCAAGCCTTGTTTTTCGAGGAGAACGGGAACTTCATAAATGCTACGTGCGGTCAAGTTTTGGAATACAGCATCAGCATCTACGTCGCAGAACATAGCCATTTTTTCGCACATATCTTGGGGAATAGGTTGTGCGCTGCGGCAGATGAGGATATCCGGTTGAATACCCAAGCTGCGCAATTCTTTTACGCTGTGTTGAGTCGGTTTAGTTTTGAGTTCGCCTGCACCGGTTACGAAGGGAACCAAGGTAACGTGGATGTAGAGGCAGTCGTTACGACCAACATGTTTTTTAACTTGGCGGATAGCTTCGAGGAAGGGCAAACCTTCGATATCGCCTACAGTACCACCAATTTCAGTAATTACGAAGTCAGCATTGTCTTCGCGACCAGCGCGGAAAATGCGTTCTTTAATTTCGTTAGTAACGTGAGGAATAACTTGTACGGTGCCACCGCCATATTCGCCACGACGATCTTTGTTCAGAACAGCAACATAGATTTTGCCAGCGGTGCTGCTAGAAGCTTTGGACAGGTTAACATCAGCAAAACGTTCATAGTGACCCAAGTCCAAGTCAGTTTCTGCACCATCATCAGTTACGAAAACTTCGCCATGTTGCAAAGGATTCATATTGGTGGGGTCAACGTTAAGATACGGATCTAATTTTTGAAGGGTTACTTTAAAACCGCGGCTCTTCAGCAAGCGACCCAAGGAAGCTGCAGTAATACCTTTACCTAAAGAAGAAACTACGCCGCCGGTTACGAAGATATATTTTGTCATGATTACCTATCCCTTTCTATTTGTATTCTTACATTCTTTCAGGTGCAGATACACCAAGAATGCCTAAAGCGTGTCTAATAACATGACCTACGGTTTTAACCAAAGCGATACGAGCTTGTTGCAAGTCGCTATCTACACCCAAGATTCTGCATTGGTTGTAGAAGGAGTGGAACAAACCAGCCAAATCATGTACATAATGTGCAACACGATGTACTGCACGTTCTTTAGCTGCGCCAGCCAGCATTTCAGGATATTCACCTAATTTTTTAATAAGTTCAAGCTCGCTTGCTTCAGTCATGGTGTTCAATTTAGCTTCAGCTGCAGGCATTACCACAATGCCAGCTTCTTCCAATTGACGCATGATGCTGCAAATACGTGCATGAGCATATTGGATGTAGTAAACAGGGTTTTCGTTAGATTTTTCAGTTGCCAAAGTCAAATCGAAATCCAATTGGCTATCGATGGAGCGCATTACAAAGAAGAAACGTGCTGCATCAGTGCCAACTTCTTCAATCAATTCATTCAAGGTTACGCTTTGACCGGTACGTTTGGACATTTTAACCAGTTCGCCATTACGGTACAAGCTTACCATTTGCAGGATGAGCACTTCCAATTGGTCAGGGTGATAACCCAATGCACCAACAGCAGCTTTCATACGAGCAATGTAACCATGGTGGTCAGCGCCCCACAAATTGATTACTCTATCAAAACCACGTGCATATTTATCTTGGTGGTATGCGATGTCCGCTGCAAAGTAAGTGGGAACACCGTTATCACGAATAACTACGCGGTCTTTATCGTCGCCATATTCAGTAGCTTTCAACCACAGAGCGCCATCTTGTTCATACAAGTAACCGCGTTCAGTTAAAAGGTCGCAAGCACTGTGAATAGCTTTTGCGTCATGCAAGGTTTGTTCGCTAAACCATTCATCATAAGTTACATTGAAAGCTTCCAAGTCTTCTTTGAGAGCTGCCAATTTTTCTTTGAGAGCAATGGTGCGGAACTCTTGTAAACGTTCTTCTTCACTCATATTGAGGAATTTATCACCATAGATACGCACAATGCGTTCTGCAGTTTCAATAATATCGTAACCGTGGTAGCCGTTTTCCGGGAATTCTACAGTTTGACCGAGTTTTTCCAAGTAACGTGCGTTTACGGAAGCAGCAAGGTTATTAATTTGGTTGCCTGCATCGTTGATGTAGTATTCACGGCTAACATTCATGCCTGCCGCTTTCATCAAGTTTGCCAAAGCACTGCCTACTGCCGCGCCACGACCATGACCTACATGCAAAGGACCGGTGGGGTTAGCACTTACATATTCCAATTGGATTTTTTCTTTGCAGTCGCTTACCAGATTACCATAGTTTTCGCCTTCAGCAATGATGCCTGCCAACATATCGTACATCCAGTCTTGCTTCAAATAAAAGTTAATAAAGCCGGGGCCTGCAATTTCCATTTTTTCTACATAAGCACAGTCCATATTATCTACAACTGCTTGAGCAATCATACGGGGGTTGCATTTCAAAGCACGAGCAGATTGCATTGCGAAGTTGGTTGCAAAATCACCAAATTCTTTTTGGGGAGGTACTTCCAACAATACCTCCGGCAACTCGCCGCCTTTAACAGTGCCCTCATCAATTGCCTTTTGTGCCGCAGCTTTAATAGCCGTAGCCAAAATTTGTTTAATGTCCACCTTTCGTGTCCTCCTCAATCTCTATTAAAATCTTCATATCACCATAGGGTTGTCCACTGTGGGAAAGGGAATATTCTATTTCTAAATTCCAAACACCTTTGCGGAACCCTGTATAAAGATACTTGGTTGCAGTTTCCAAAGGAATCTTGAGATAAGGAGTTTGATAAAGACTTTTATCTACCAATCCTTGACAAAATTCCTGGCGATGATCTAAAGTGCCACTACGCAAAATGATTATTCTTTCATCATTCCATTTAATAGTGGTCTTGGTCCCTTCCAGTCCGGTAACTTCGCTTTCTTCATAGAAAACATAATTGGTACCGTTCTTTTCAGCCATACGTCCGAAGCAGATTTGTTCAGACGGTTGCTGCTTACCATTTTCATCTTTTACAGAGCTTATAATGCGTATTTTTACAGGTTTCATTTACTTCTCCGCAAACACATTTAGAGCCTGCCCAATCACCGTTCGAAAAAGCTTTTTCATTGAAAGGGTACAAGCTCTAAGAAGAATTTGTTTCATTTTTTACAACTCGAAAAATGAAACATCCATATCCTACAATATTATATAGCAGGCAAAAAAAGCCGTCAAGAAAATTGCGGTGCAAGTCATAATGATAATTTTGTATACTTTATTTTAACTTGTTAAAAGCTTGTAATGTTTATGCTTTTTTGTGTATAATATTGTTATCTATAATGTGGAGGGCTTCTTATGAATTTAGTTGAAGTTGGTGTATTCGTCCTGTACTTGGCTGGCTTGCTTGGTGTAGGCGTTTGGTTCTTTATTAAAGGTAAAGACGATGGCGAAAAAGGTTATTTCTTGGGTGGTCGTCAAATGGGCCCATGGGTAACTGCGCTTTCCGCTGGTGCTTCTGATATGAGTGCGTGGGTTTTAATGGGTTTGCCCACTTCCGTTTACGCTCTTGGTCTTGGTCAAATGTGGATTGCCGTAGGTTTGGCACTTGGTTATACAATCAGTTGGATATACCAAGCTCCTCGCTTACGCACCTTCTCCATCGTGGCTAATGACTCCATTACCATTCCGGAATATTTGACCCATCGTTTCTTATCTAAATCTCGAGCATTACAAATCGTTTGCGCAGTCGTATTCTTGGTAGCTTATACCATTTATTCCGCTTCCAGTATTAAAGCTTGCGGCACCTTGTTCAACACCGTAACCGGTCTTGAAACTGAAATCGCAATGTACTTGGCAGCTTTCATCATTATTGCTATTACTTTTCTGGGCGGTTTCAGTGCAGTTTGTTGGACTGACTTCTTGCAAGCACTGTTAATCTTCGGTGCAATGCTCATCGCTCCGCTTTTTGCTTATGCATTCGTAGACGCAAGCAAAGCAGCAACTATTCCCGCAGAATTCTGGAATCCCATGTCCAGCTGGAAAGATATAGTTTCCGGTTTGGGTTGGGGCCTTGGCTACTTTGGTATGCCTCACATCATCGTTCGCTTCATGTCTTTGGACAAACAAAGTAATATGAAAAAATCTGCTACCATCGCAGTTGCTTGGACTACTTCCGTAGTAGTATTCGCTGGCGTAATCGGTGTTGTAGGTCGTATGTTCTTAGGCTTTGACGAAACCATCAATGGTAACTCCTTGGTATTCATCACCATGGTTCGCACCATTTTCCCGGCGCTCTTGTCCGGCTTGTTACTTTCCGCAGTATTGGCAGCGTCCTTGAGTACTGCTGACAGCCAACTTTTGGCAGCAGCTTCTTCCTTCGCAAGTGACGTTTACAAACCCATCCTGCGTAACAACAAAGTTACCGACAAAGAAATGCTTTGGGCTGGTCGTATCGTTGTAATGGTTGTTTCCGTAATCTCCGTATTCATTGCAGCAAGTCCTAACTCCGGTTCCATTATGAGCCTGGTAGCAAATGCTTGGGGCGTGTTCGGCGCAGCATTTGGTCCTGCAATTATGCTCAGCTTATTCTGGAAACGCTTTAACTACACCGGTGCATTGGTTGGCATCATCGTAGGTGCAGTTGTGGACATCGCTTGGTTCACCTACCTGCCCCACCTTGGCATTTACGAAATCATCCCCGGTTTCTTCACCGGTCTTGTAGCAGCAGTACTTGCAACCCTCTGCACTCCTGCTCCTTCTCAAGACGTTGAAGAGCTGTTCGACAAAGCAGTTAATTATCAAGACTAATAAACTAAAAAGCAAAATCTCCCTCGAAAATTTTCGGGGGAGATTTTTTAATTCACTTTAACAATTTTCTTTTTTGGCGCCGCACTCTATTAATGTGTCGCTCATAATTACCGCTTTCAATCAGCTCAGTTAAAACATACTGCATAAAGGTAGACACAGTGCAAGCAATGAAACCAACTTTTTCTTCAAAAACAGGAACTAATACTTTCGGTAAAACCATATACGCAACCCTTAAAGATGGGGATATGGTTTGAGAGAAAGTATTCATATAAATAACATTATCTTTAGTTGCCAAAGAAAACACTGTGGCTTCTGCTTTGCGCTCCACCGAAAACTCTGATTCAAAATCATCTTCTATGATATATCTGTCACCAACATTTACCCAACTGATATACTCTTGCCGTTTTGACAAAGAAGCACTTACACCACTGGGAAAACTGCGGTAAGGAGAGATATGCAATACTTTAGCTCTTGCTAGCTGCAAAGCTGCGCTTTCTATACCATCAGAAGTAAGTTTTAATTTCTCAACATTGATACCTTTTGACAAATAAACTTGTTCAATCTTTTGGTAAGACGGGTCTTCAATAGCATAAATACAATTTTTCCCTAAAACTTCCGTTAACAAACCATAAAGATATTCAGCGCCGGAACCAATTATAATTTGCTCTACATTTGCATTAATACTTCTGCTCCGAACTAAATATTTTCTAATGGCTTCGCGAAATTCAACACAACCAAAATTAGGTGATAGACTTAAAATATCTGCACCTAAATCAGCGGTAACTTTTCTAATTGTCTTAGCCAAAACAGAAAACGGAAACTTCACTCCAACAGAAGTAGACCCTACTCCGGCAATCTCATAGTGATTAGGTTCTTTGGGAGCAGATACAAAACCGTCTTCACCACGAAATCTAACGAAATATCCACTACGCTGTCTAGCCTCAATATATCCCTCATCACATAACAAAGTATAAGCATGTTCCACCGTAGTTATGCTTATTCCAAGTTCTTCTGCTACTATTCTTTTAGACGGCAACTTACTATTAAACTGATATACTTCATTTATGATATCGTCTTTTATTTGGTTATACACTTGCAAGTATGCAGGAACATGTGTCCCTTTTAAAATTTTATAGTTCATCTGGATATATAAATTTCTCCTAATCTGGTTATTTTAAGATTACAACAATGATTGTATGCTAACAATATCTTAAATAAAGGAGATGGTAATAATGAAAGAAACCAAAGAAAAAGGCACTGTTTGGCTGTGCGTTACCGCTATGTTTATGGCATTCAACATCGTCCTCAGTTCTTTTGGGGTACCTGTTCCCGGTGGTAGGCTCTACTTAAATGACATTGTTATTTGTACAGCAGCATTAATATTAGACCCTATGGCAGCCTTTATCGTTGGCGGTGTCGGTGCTTTTATTGGCGATTTTCTTTTTTATCCGGCACCAATGTTCGTTTCACTAGTAACACACGGCTTACAAGCAATTGTTATTTCATACTTTGCCCGCTACACTTTCAAAAACAATCCTGTCTTTGCATCCGTATTAGGTGTAGTTTTAGGAGCAATCATCATGGTAGTTGGCTACACTCTTGGCAGAGCTTTTATTTATGGAACGCCGGAATATGCTATTTTAAAAATGCCTTACCAAATCTTACAAGCAATCCTCGGCGCAGGAATAAGCATACTTTTATATTGGAAATGTAATCTCCGTCAACACTTTATACAAATCTTAAAGAAATAGTCTTTGGAAGGACGAGCAATAAAACGCTCGTCCTTTTTATCTTTATTATTTCTTTTTATGTTCTTCCAAATATTTGCCTACAATTTTTACGGCACAATATTCTCCACACATAGAGCAGGCTTCTTCGCCTGTTTTGTTTTTCTTAAAACGATATTCCCTCGCTTTTACAGGGTCTATTGCCAATGACAACTGCTTTTCCCAATCTAGATTCTTTCTTGCCAGCGCCATGGCATTATCCCACGCCCAAGCTTCTGTGTTTCCTCTTGCCAAATCTGCAGCGTGGGCAGCAATCTTAGAAGCAATTACGCCTTCACGCACGTCTTCTATATCAGGTAAGCCTAAATGTTCCGCAGGAGTAACATAACATAAAAAGTCAGCACCACTTACCGCTGCCAAAGTTCCGCCAATGGCACTGGTAATATGGTCATAGCCGGGAGCAACATCTGTAACTAAAGGTCCAAGTACATAAAAAGGAGCTCCGTGACAAATACGCTTTTGTAATTTCATATTGGTTTCAATTTGGTCATAAGGCATATGCCCAGGACCTTCTACCATCACCTGCACGCCACGTTCCCAGGCTCTTTGGGTAAGTTCTCCCAAATTTAACAGTTCTTGAATTTGCGCTCTATCCGTTCCATCAGCCAAGCATCCCGGACGCAAGCCATCTCCTAAGCTAATGGTAACATCATATTCTTCGCAAATATCTAAAATTTCGTCGAAGTGTTCATATAAAGGATTCTCCTCACCATTGTGAAGCATCCATCCCGTAATAAAACTACCGCCACGACTTACCACATCCATAATACGACCTTCATCGGTTAGAGCTTTTAATACATTACGGTTAATACCGCAATGGAGCGTCATAAAATCTGCACCATCTTGAGCTTGCATACGAATTACGTCAAATAAGTCTTCCTTAGTCATTTCTACTACAGCACCGTGTTTCTGAATTGTCTCCACCGCAACTTGATAGATAGGAACAGTACCAACCATTACATCAGAAGCTCCAATTATAGCTCTACGCGAAGCAGTAATATTTCCTCCAGTAGATAAATCCATAATTGAATCTACCCCTGCAGCAATAGCCGCATGTAACTTTCCAAGTTCTGGTGCAAGTTCAGGAAAGCTATCAGATGTCCCAATATTTGCGTTTACTTTTACACGCAAACCTGCCCCAACACCGCACGGCTTTAAATTCTTATGATTAACATTACAGCAAATAGCAATAGTTCCTTTTGCAACTCCCTCTCTGATAAATTCAGGACTTAAATTTTCCTCTCGTGCTACAAATTCCATCTCCTTAGTCACTACACCTTGTCTTGCAAATTGCATTTGAGTTGTCATAATTTAACCTCCTCCATTTTAAAAGCTCTTGGTACTTCTAAATAAAAAAAGCTGACTCCCGTAGGAAATCAGCTTTTATAAAATAAAGTTATAGATTGAATCCATAAAATGTTCTCGCTTTCCTACGCCGGTATTATCCGTATAACAGGTTCAAAGGGTCGGACTTTCGTCCTCTCAGCTTATCGCGCCCCTAGCGTTATTTTTATTCAATTTTAAATTTGGCAAGCTTCCCCATACAAGAAGCGATCTACGATAATCTTGGCAGCAGCTTCTGTGGTAAGCTCGTCCTTATATTGGCGAATGTGGTGGAAAATCCCCATGGCAACCCCAAAAAACAGATGACTACCTGCGATACGAGCATTACCGGATTTCAAAGTTCCTTCCTTCATTCCGTCCACGACAATCTTATACAAAATTTCAAATTCAGAAGTCAACAGATTATGATAGCGCAAGAAACGCTCTTTAACTTCATCACTAACTGTATCTTCACTGTAGCGAGAAATAACTTGCGCATTATCCTCAGCATCAAAAACAACTGTACAATGAGTGTCATTAAGCATTTCATAATAAATAATCTGCCACAAAGCACAGTTCTTTTGGTAAAACTCAACCATTACCTTAAAATAGGCGGTGAGCTTGTCTTCAAGCTCACTTTCACTTTCAACAGCTACACGCAAAGCATCTACAAACGGTTCATTTTTAGCAGAAACCAATTTGTAAAAAAGCTGCTCCTTGTTTCCAAAATATTTATAAACAGTACCCTTACCTACATCAGCCAAAGAAATAATTTGATCCAAGGTTGCCTTTTCATAACCATACTTGGAAAAAATTTCTTCTGCTGCGATTTCTATTCTCTTGTCCTTTGATAATTTGGCATTTATCTGCACGATTTTACCTCCTTCAAAGCACACTTTGTGTCTAAATTTAATTATACCTACATTCGGAAGATATTACCAGTTTGTGAAAAAATTTTATTTCAAATCCCTCCGAACTACTTTAATATATTAAAAATATTTCATATAATATAGATAAGGCTATTATGCTTTAAAAAGCAATCAATTTTAACTTTTCTTGACAAGGAGGAAAATTTAATGAGTCTGAAAATCATTACCGAACGTTGCAAAGGCTGCGGTATTTGCGCTGCGTTCTGTCCTAAACAAGTACTCGCATTAAGCGAAATTGAAAAAATTGAAGCTGTAAACGAAGAAAACTGCATTAAATGCGGTCAATGCGAACTGCGTTGCCCTGACTATGCTATTTTTGTAGAAAAATAAGCCAAAGGAGTGAACTGAATGTCTAGAATTTTACTGCTCCAAGGCAACCAAGCAGTTGTCGAAGGTGCTATCGCCGCTGGCGTTAAATTTTTCGGCGGTTATCCCATTACCCCTTCCACTGAAGTTGCTGAATCCTTAGCAGAAAGACTGCCCCTCGTTGGCGGTAAATTTATCCAAATGGAAGACGAAATCGCTTCCATGGGTGCAATCATTGGCGCAGCTTTGACCGGCAAAAAAGTTATGACCGCAACCAGCGGCCCCGGTTTCTCTCTGAAACAAGAATTGATTGGCTATGCTTGCATGGCAGAAATCCCTATGGTTATCGTTAACGTACAACGTGTAGGCCCGTCTACCGGACAACCTACCTCCCCGTCCCAAGGCGACTTGATGCAAGCTCGTTGGGGTACTCACGGTGACCACTGGCTGATTGCTCTGACTCCGGCAAGTGTTCCTGAATGTTTTGACTTAACCCTGCGTGCGTATGCGCTCAGCGAAAAATATCGTGTTCCCGTAATTCTCTTGATGGACGAAGTTATCGGTCATATGCGCGAAAAAATCGAGCTTCCTGATAACTATGATGAAATCCCCCAAGCAGAACGCAAACAACCTACCTGCGCTCCGGAAGAATTCAAAGCTTATGCAGCTGATGAAAGCCTCGTTCCGGCAATGCCCGCTTTCGGCAGTGGCTATCGTTGGCACGTAACCGGTCTTGTTCATGACGAAACCGGCTTCCCCAAAGGTACTGCAGCAGCAACCAAAGAAGCAGCTGACCGTCAATACCACAAACTTTATGACAATTTGGAAGACATCGTTCAAGTTGAAGACTATCGTATGGAAGACGCAGAATATGCTGTTGTAGCTTTCGGCGGCGGTGCACGTACTGCTTATGAAGCTGTTGACCGTGCTCGCAAAGAAGGCTTGAAAGTTGGTTTGGTTCGCCCCATTACCATTTGGCCTTTCGCTGAAAAACAAATGAAAGCTTTGGCTGACAAAGTTAAAGGCATCATGGTTCACGAATTGAACTGCGGTCAATACGTTCTGGAAGTAGAACGTGCAGTAGCAGGCAAAGTTCCCGTAACCAGCTATGCTAAATACGATAACGAACCGGCAACTCCTGCACAGCTGCTGGCAGAAATTAAGAAAGCTATGGCACTATAAGAGAGGAGAGAAGAACTATGAGTATGGAAAACTTAATTAATAAATATTTCCGTCCCGGCCGTCTGCCTCACATCTGGTGCCCTGGCTGCGGCAATGGCGTAGTAACCGGCTGTATCGTTAAAGCTATTGATAAACTTGGTCTGGATAAAGATAATGTAGCAGTTATTTCCGGCATTGGCTGCTCTAGCCGTGCTTCCGGTTATCTTGATTTTAACACTGTTCACTCTGCTCACGGCAGAGCGCTCCCCGTAGCAACCGGTGTTAAACTTGCTGACCCGTCCTTGAAAGTTCTCGTTGTTACCGGTGACGGCGACGCTACTGCTATCGGTGGTAACCATTTGATTCACGCTGCTCGTCGTAACATTGACATGACTGTTGTTCTTTTCAACAACAACATTTACGGTATGACCGGTGGTCAATATTCCCCGCTTACTCCCCAAGGCAGCAAAGCAACCACCGCTCCCTACGAAACCATTGAACCTGCATTTGACATTACCGAATTGGCTAAAGCAGCAGGCGCAACTTTCGTAGCACGCGCAACTACCTTCCACGCACAAATCCTCGCTGATTTGATTGCTAAAGGCATGGAACACAAAGGCTTCAGCCTTATTGAAGCTGTTTCCGGTTGCCCCATTTCCTTCGGTCGCCAAAACAAAATCGGTGGTCCTGCTGAAATGATGAAATGGCAACGCGACCACGCAGTAATGCTGGCAGCTTGGAACAAACTTTCCGACGAACAAAAAGCTGGCAAATTCCCCATCGGCGTTCTTCACGAAGACAATAGCCGTAAGGAATACACCGAAGCTTATGATGAACTTATCGCTCGTGCACAAGGAGGTAATAAATAATGAAACAAGAATTACGTTTATCCGGCACTGGCGGTCAAGGCTTGATTTTGGCAGGCATCATCTTAGCTGAAGCTGCTCTTCTCGACGGCAAGCTTGCTATCCAATCTCAATCCTATGGTCCGGAAGCACGCGGTGGCTCCTCCAAATCTGAAGTTATGATTTCTGAAGAAGCTATCCACTTCCCCAAAGTTACCGAACCCAACCTGCTCCTTGCTATGAGCCAAGAAGCTGCTAACAAATACAGTACTGACCTTTCTCCCGAAAGCATCCTCGTTACTGACAGCCTCTTCGTAAGCAAATTGCCTGCTCACACTGGCAAAATTTACGAACTGCCCATCACCCATTCTGCTAAAGAAATTTTGGGTAAAGCACTGTTTGCTAACATCATTGCTTTGGGCGCATTGGTAAAAATCACCAAAATCGTTTCTGAAGAATCCTTGGTTAAAGCAGTTTTGAACCGCGTTCCCAAAGGAACTGAAGAAGTTAACAAACAAGCTCTCCAAATTGGCATGGACTTGGTAAAAGAATAAAATTCAAAATTAAAAAGCTCCGCGAAAGCGGAGCTTTTTTGTATTTATTATAAAGTTATTACCAGAGACCGATAACTTTCCACCAAATAGTACCAACGCCTAAGAAGCAGATTAAGTTAACAACGGAAACGATGAAACCAATTTTCCACCATTCAGCTTGAGTCAGGTAACCAGCACCAAAGTAAATAGGAGCCGGGCCAGTAGCGTAGTGAGTCAAACCGCCCATAATACCAGTCAAACTTGCCAATGCCATTGCACTAAGACCAGCAGGAGCGCCAGCTTCAACAGCAACTGCTACGAAAGCTGCAAACATTGCAGAAACGTGAGCAGAAAGACTAGCAAAACCATAATGAGCATACATATAGATAACTGCCAAAATAATGAGAGCAGTAATACCACTAATGCCACCCATATTAGCCGCAACGATTTTTGCAAACCAAGTGATGAAACCGGATTTGTTCAATGCAGTTGCCAAACTCATCAAGCCACCCATCCAAACGAGGGTATCCCAAGCACCTTTTTCTTTAATAACGTCGTCCCATTCAATTGCGTGACGACAAAGCATCAAACCAATGCAAACCAGCGCAATCATAGTAGCATTAAAGCCAGTGAAGGAAGAGGTTGCCCACATGCCAAGAGCCATCAAGAATACGCCTAATACAGTTTTTTCGTCACCGCTCATGGGACCCATAGCTTCAAGTTCTTTACGAGCGATTTCCGGAGCTTCCGGAGTTTCTTTAAGTTCAGGCGGGAACAGTTTGTAAATGATGTACGGGCAAATGATAAGAGCTAATAAACCAGGAACGATACAAGCCAGTGCCCAACCGCCCCAAGAAATGTTTACACCTGCCGCTTGTGCAGCCAAAGCTACGCACAGGGAGTTAGGCGCTACAGAAGTAATAAACATGGAGGAAGTGATGCAGTCTGCTTGGAAAGTAGATTTCATCAGATATGCACCAATACGTTTTCTAGATTTTTCGTCCGGTTCAGATTCGAAAGCAGAGCACAAGCTACGTACTACCGGGAACAAGATACCACCACCACGAGCAGTATTGGACGGAGTAGCCGGAGAAATAATCAAGTCGGTAATTGCCATGGTGTAGCCAAGTTTCAAGGAGCTACTACCAATGGCAGCCATAATTTTATACGCAATACGTTTGCCAAGACCAGATTTAATAAAACCAAGAGCAAACAAGAATGCACTTACGATTAACCAAATAGTTGCATTGCCAAAGCCAGCTAATGCTTCTGCAGGTTTAACAACTTTCAAGAAGCCGGTTAAGCCTACGGAGATAAGAGCAATTGCACCAATCGGCAGGGGATGAAGAATAAAACCTACGATAGTTGCAACGAAAATAGCAAATATTTTCATTGCTTGGGGTTTCAGACCTTCAGGCACAGGCATAAACCAAATTGCCAAGCCAACGAGGATCGTGAAGAGACCTTTTTGGAAATTAGTCTTAAACATAAAAACACCTCACTTAATTTGGTTGTTTTTATTATACACCTTAAATATCAAAAAGTGTACGCTATTTCTATGTATACATTTTAATGAACTCTATTATTTCAAAGTGCAAACTTTTCTTATAAAGTTAAATTAAAAGAGCAGACGTAACGTCTGCTCTTCGTTGTATCTTATTAAGCTTGTTCTTCAACAATCTTCAATTCTTGGTAATCACCGTTAAGTACTGCCATGAACTCTTCACCAGTGATGGTTTCTTTATCCAAGAGGAACTTCGCAAGTTCATCAAGTTTATCGCGGTTATCGGAAAGAATTGTTCTTGCTTTAGCGTGAGCTTCTTTGATGATTTCCAGAACCTTGGCATCAATTTTGCCGGCAGTTTCTGCACTGCATTGAAGAGAAGTATCGCCACCAAGATACATATTGTTAATTACTTCGGTTGCCATCATATCGAACTCTTCTGTCATACCAAGGCGAGTTACCATTGCCCGGGCAATACGTGTTGCTTGTTCAATATCATTTGCCGCGCCGGAGGTAATGCTACCAAAGACTATTTCTTCCGCGCTACGACCACCAGTAATGGTAACAATCTTGTTGAAAAGTTCTTCCTTCTTCATCAAGACAGAATCGTTTTCGCTAATTTGCATGGTATAACCCAATGCACCATTAGTACGGGGGATAATGGTAATCTTATGAACGGGAGCAGAATGTTTTTGCATTGCAGCTACCAGTGCGTGACCAATTTCGTGGTAAGCAATAACTTTCTTTTCTTCCGGAGAAATCACTGCGCCTTTACGTTGGTAGCCCGCGATAACAACTTCAATGGATTCTTCCAAGTCAGCTTGTTCAACCAGTTTGCGTTGCATTTTTACCGCACGAAGAGCAGCTTCGTTGACGATATTAGCAAGTTCTGCACCGGAAGCACCTGCAGTAGCACGCGCCAGTTCACGGAAGTCTACATCGTCTGCAATCTTAATGTTAGCAGCGTGCACTCGGAGTATTGCCTCACGACCTTGTAAGTCGGGAAGCTCAACAGGAATTCTTCTGTCGAAACGACCGGGGCGGAGCAGAGCTTTATCTAAGGTTTCAGGACGGTTGGTCGCCGCCAAAATTACTACACCCTTGCTACCATCAAAACCGTCCATTTCGGAAAGCAATTGGTTCAAGGTTTGCTCACGCTCATCATTGCCACCAAATTGACCACTATCTCTACGCTTACCAATAGCGTCAATTTCGTCGATGAACACAATACAAGGAGCTTTTTCTTCAGCTTGTTTAAACAAATCGCGGACACGGGCAGCACCCATACCTACGAACATTTCAATAAATTCACTACCGCTGATGGAGAAGAAGGGAACTTTCGCTTCGCCGGCAACAGCTTTTGCCAACAAGGTTTTACCTGTACCCGGAGGACCTACAAGAAGTGCACCCTTGGGCATATTAGCACCAATTTCTTTATACTTAGCAGGATTGTGGAGGAAGTCCACCATTTCCATCAAAGCTTCTTTAGCTTCGTCTTGACCTGCTACGTCTTTGAAACTTTTACCAGTTTGTGCCTCAACATAAACTTTGGCATTGCTCTTACCAAAAGTCATAGCATTGCCACCGCCCATACGGTTGCCCATAAAGCGCATGAAGAGTTGTCCCAAGATAAAGAACAGGAAGATTGGAGCAACCCAGTTTTTGAAGAAGCTTACGATAAAGCTATCTTCCTTGGGAACAACTTGGCTGAACTCTACCTTACTTTTCATCAAACGTTCAACCAGTTGCGGATCTTCCACACGACCAGTAACATAAATTTGTTGTTCGTCAGCGCCTTTGCCTAAAGCAGCAATACGCTTGTCAGTAATTTCTACTTTAGAAAACTTGTCCTCATCCACCATTTGGATAAAGGTACCATAGGGAATGTCGTGAGTTTTCACGCTAAAGAAATTTGGAACAACATAAGTGTTAATGAACATAATGACCAAAAGCGTCATTACATAATAATATAACATAGGCTTTTGTTTCTTATTATCACCCATAAACTCATCTCCTTAAAATTATTCTAACTTATACATATATGATAACCTTTCAGCAAGAAATTCACAAATGAAAAGATTGTAAATTGTGATATAATAGATACCATCACATTACAAAGGAAGATTATATGAATCCCAATAGCATTTTTGAATACGTTAAGAACAATATAGATGAAGAAGGTCGTTTTGCTAGCGATGTTCTGCCTGACGATCCGATGCCTACCGTTCCCCGCCCTTTAGGCGCAGAGGATGCTTACTACTATACAACTGAAGTACCTCCCGATACGGAAGGTGCAGAACAAGCGGTAAAGCTTTTAAAACAACACATTGCTATTCCCTGCTTGGAAAGCAAACGCCGTTTATATGACCACCTTACTAAAATCGTCGTTGCCGGAATCTGTGACCCTTTCCTGGAAAAATTTAACGCTGAAGAATTAACACCGGAAGCAATGGAACTGGCAGAAGAATTCTTTTACAACAGCTCTCATCGTGAGCCTGTAAAATTTGCTCTGCTCATCTTCGGTTTGTATGGAATGGAAAGTCTTAAAGACACTCACCCCGATTTGTGGGAAGACTTGATGACTTTAGCTCGTTGCGAAGAATTTACCTTCTTCTTCCTTTACAGCTGCCGTGCTACCAATTTTGCACCTCAAGAAGAAATTTGGCAACTGCTTCACTGCACCAACAGTTGGGGTAAAGTTTACGCCATCAACTCCGCAGAATTCAACACTCCTGGCAAACAACAATGGCTTATAGAAAATGGCTATGACCTTTCCATCGAATATCCGCCCCTGTCCGTCAAAATGATTATCGAAGGCAAGCTTGCCGAAGTTTTGCAAGCAGAAGAAATTGACTACGATACTTATAAAGGTGCTGCGGCAATTTTAAATAACTTCGTACTCCTGCTAAACAATTTTGCGCCCGGTGTTATAGAGCAAAACTTCAACACCACTTCTATTGATTTGGAGCAACTTCTTAACAACCTGTTGCGCCATTCCAAAAAGTTTGCTACTTCTCCCGAAGAACTCCTCGACGTCGTTGCTTTGTGTATTGGCCTCAACACTTTAGTTGAGACTCAGAACTGGTACAAACTTTCTGCAAACCAATGTCACACCATCATCGCTACTTGTGACAGTATTATCTATCAAAAAGATTGGCAAAAGGAAATTGATGAGACACTCATTACAGATGAAGGCGTAAACTATCCTCTGTGCGATTTTGCTTTCGAAGTGGACATTGACATTTGGCAACGCCTTTTCGATTATTTCTACGAACATCCCACAGAAACTAAACTGTTGCCCTACTTGCTTGCATTCACCAGTGATGAACGTTCCCAGCAAGTCTTGGATACTGTTGAGAAAAACATCTATCAATATTTGGTTGACCAAAATGCACTTTTGGTTCCCTTGCGTTATTTACGCAAACATCCGGGCAAAGGTGTTAGCATTATTATTGCAGCACTCACCTCCCTGTATGATTGGCCTCGTGGAATCGCATGTATGATTCTTGACGAATGGGGTCCTGAAAATTTAACCCCTGCCTTGCGTCATGCGCTCCTTACTGCTCAAAGCTTAAGCAATCATCCTGTTATAAATTCTCGCATCGAATGTTTGCTGACTGGTAAAAAATATAAAATTGAAGACTTGCTTCAAGAATAAGAAAAGCTCCGCAAACGCGGAGCTTTTTCATTTATAAAGTTCTTCTTTTATGGTGAAGATATCTTGCCAGATATACAAAAGGAGTATCCAACAAACTTGTAGTAAAGAAAATCACATAACTAAAAATGATAATATCTACTAAAACATCCGCACTGTACACTCCATAAAAGGCACCAAGTGTAAAAAGAATTGTGTTTAAAAGCTGAGAAATCATTGTAGAACCATTGTTGCGAATCCACAAATACTTACTACTGCTGCCAAACTTTTTACTAGTATAAGACCACCAGTAATGATAGAGCCATACATCTATTTTTTGAACTACAGCATAAACTAAAAGCCCCATAAGCATTAAACGAGGAGTGTTACTAAAGACGCTTACAATGTGCGGGAAAACAATATCTTCCGCCGCAGGAGTGAAGTGTAGCCAAAACTGGGAAATCACTATGAAACCCAAAGAAGTTAAGATACCGATATTAACCGCAGTGTTAGCGTGCTTCTTACCATAGAGTTCACTAAGAATATCCGTCACCAAAAAGGTAGATGCAAACAAAATATTTCCTAAAGTTTGTTGCATACCAAAAGCGTCAATGAGAATCATTACTTCTATGTTAGCTGCAACTGTAGCAAGCACTGTCCAACAAAACAAGCCCTTATCTCTCAAAAAGTAGTACCACAAAATAACACTACCATAAACAACTATTAAGTTTAAAATCAGTAAAGCTTCGTTACTCATTAAACACCAACTCCAAAATCTGTGTTATTCAACAAAATATCAACACGTTCATCATCTTTATACAAAGGATAAATTTCTTTAATAAAAGTTTCTACAACCTGCGGGTCAGGCAAAATTGGTTTAGTATTAGGAACCATAATGTTCACGCACACACGCTCAAAATATGCCAAGCCAAGAGCTATATCCTTGAGCATGCTTTCTTTGCTTTGTCCAGGCAAACCTTGCAATAAGCATACTTGCTGAAAGTATTGGGCAATCTCTTCTGCGGTTACGTCACCCATTCCTTTGTCAAGATAGCTTTCTCGAAACAGACTATCAAAAGTTTCTACACCTATCTTCATTTTGACTGTTATTCCTGCATCAGCAAACTTTTTCTTAAAATCTGCAATAAGTTCGCGGTGTATCCAATGACATTCAAAATAAAGAGTAGTAATCTGTTTTGCAATGCAAATACTTAAAATAGCTTCGATGGTATTCTCATCCAAATCACAGAAGCTTCCGGAATTGATTACTTCCAATCTGCCAAACTCCCCTGTAACTTGAGCAAGCACTTTGCTATTTAAAGCAAAGTTTTCTTTTTCATCAAGACAAAAATCTAAATGGTAATCACAAAAGCGACAACGTCTCCACTTGCAGCCACTGCCTCTCAAAAGTATAATCTCACGGGGGTTTTTCTCTATTAATTTATTGTATCTACATTCAAAAGGTACTTGTGCCATTTTCACTCCTAAAATATAAAAAAGCGTACCAAACTACGGCACGCCCTAATAAACCAAGTCATTTCACTTAGCTTCGCCCGTAGTTTTGTTTATAGACAGGATGGTTACGAACTGTCTGTTATGTAATTGCATTGTTATTATAACGAGAAACTTTTAAATTTGCAAGTAAAAGCGCCCACACTTTCGTGTGGGCGTTACATTTCTTTTGGAGCTGATGACGTGGTTCGAACACGCGACCCTCTCATTACGAATGAGATGCTCTACCGGCTGAGCTACATCAGCCTATTTAAGATTATTCAGCCAAAGCTTTTTTGCTTTTACGGCCTCTAGTTTTCTTTACGCTATTGATACCGGACTTTTTGATTACTTTTGCCAACTCAGCAATGATGTGCAATTCTTCAACAGAGCAATCTTGCAAGAGTTCGGACAATTCATTGTGGAAAATTCTTTCACTGCGGTGAATGTTGTCGCACAACAATTCATCTACAGAAACGTCCAATACATTAGCCAAATGGATGATAGTGGGCAAACCCAATTTAGTATTACCAGTTTCAATGTTACTAATGTGCGGAGTAGACAAACCAGTAATTTTGGCAATATTACCTTGAGTCACACCTTTGCGAACACGAGCAGCTTTAATTCTTACACCAATTGCTTTATAATCTATATCCATTTTCAACGAAACCTCTCCTTTTAATATCTATAACTCATTCTGACTACCTGTGCGTCCCACACGGTCAGTACACCATATTATAGACCAAAAGGAACTTTAAAGCAAGGGAAAAACCGCGTATTTAAGCCATTTTTCGGGTTTTTTAGTCTTTTTTCAAAAGGGGAACAGTAAGGCTTCCTTGAGGCATTAAAACAACTTTATAATCTGTACCAACACTTTTTTCAGCCAGTTTAATTGCTTCATCAACAGTATCAACTGCTTCAAAAAGTAAGTCTTTGGCAATTTTCTTATCAAGAGCAGAAACAAGGATGAATTTTGCCTTTTTCATCAGGCGAGTAATTGCAAAAGCCTTGTGTGCACCAATTACGAAATTCTTTTCAAGTTGTGCTTTAATTGCATCAGGAGACGGGTTTTCTTGCAAAGCTTTTTCCAAAGCTGCACTGCCGCTACCTTCTTCGCATTCACCAATAATGATTACTACGCCACCTTCTTTTACAGCGCACCATGCATTATCCATGGTTTTTTGTAATTGGTAAACGTTAATATCTTTCGGGTAACCACCGCAAGAAGCAATAACCACATCTGCAGGTTCGTCAATTTCTACGCCGTAAACTTTATCTACAAATTTGCAAGCTTCAATGTGTGCGCTATCCCAATCACCGGCAAAGATTTTTACGAATTCTTTTTTAGCGTCAAGGATTGCATTGAACAAGAAGAGTTTATGTTCTTTAGCAAAGAGGCGTACACCTTCCATTTGGTCATCATACACAGGGTTGCCATGCAGTTTGCCAAGTTGAGAGTTAGGGCTCATCATCAAGCTATGATTTCTGCGTACAGTTTCCATTGCAGATACGCCAGGAAGAATAGCCTTACGACCACCGCCGAAGCCTGCAAAGAAATGGTGGACGATAGTACCGGTCATGATAACCAAGTCTACATCACAGATAAGTTTATTAATCCAAACAGGGGTACCAAAAGAGGTTTCACCAAAATATTCAAAATCATCTGCTGCGTTGCAATCGCTGTTATACATAGGCAAACGTTTTGCAACATCTTCGCCAACTGCTTCTACCATTTCTTCATCTGTCATTTTGCGATGAGTACCAAGAGCAAAAACAATGCGCATATCTTCATCTTTAATGCCAAGCTTATTCATTTCGTTTACGAGCACAGGCATAAAGTCAAAGCTATTAGCTACACGAGTGGGGTCATTGCAAATGAACGCAACCTTTTGTCCAGGTTTAACAAGTTCATTAATCGGTGCACTGTCAATAGGATGATAGATAGCATCTAAAACTGCAGCTTTTAAATTTTCAACAGGGGGCATTTCAGCCACTTTGATTTCCGCAATAACACGGTCTTGTTCCAAAGAGAAATCTTTGTATCCGTGTCCGTACTTATAAGAATAATTAGCTAAGGTCATTATGGCACCTCCATATAAAATATATCTGCTTATATTTTATCATATACAGAGAAATTTTTTATAAATATTTTTGCTTTACGCATTAAAAAAAGCGACGCCCGAAAGCGTCGCTTTATAGTTAGTTATAATGATTTTAAGTGAGCAACAAGGTAACCGATTGCACACCCAAGAACAGTCAAGGTAATCATCATAGGATCAGCAATAGCTGTACGATAGTTTTCCGGATTGTATTTCTTTCTCTTATGGAAAGGACGAGCATCCAAGAATTCCATAGGATTTGCAGTAAGTTCCATAAACTTTTCGTACATAACTTTCCAAACATTACCAAGAGCACTGCACAATGCACAGAAAATCATACTGGTTTCTTTCACTACAACTACGAAAGGTTTGCGATAAATCCAGTCAGTATCCAAACTAATTGCAGTGTGCGGTTCCATATGAGACAAGTACATCATGAAAGGAACCATTGCCATACCTAACATTTGCACATATTGCAGAATATGTTCCGGTAAGAACGGGTGGTATGCCGGAGCTTCGAAAGGCAGATATTGATACAGAAGGCTAGGGCAAACACCGTACAAGAAGCACAGGAAAGCGCCCATACCCATTGCCACTTTCATATTGATAGGCAATTGAGTTTTAATTTCTGCACCTTTATCGTCCTTACGTAAAAAGATGAAGTAACCCATCTTCAAAGGAATGGACAAGAAAGTACCGATACTAGCAATTTCAAGTAGAGTATAAACCATACCTTGACCTGCAGCATAAGCAGCATTTACAGTAATAGCTTTACTGATAAACCCGTTAAACAAAGGAATACCGGAAATGGAGAACGCTGCTGCGAAGAAACAAATGCAAACAAAAGGCATCTTCTTCGCCATATTGCCAAGTTTATTGATGTGTCCAATACCAGTTGCGTACATAATCGCACCTGCGCACATAAAGAGCAAAGATTTAAAGAGAATATCACAGAATGCATGGGCAGTTGCACCGTTCATTGCCAGACCAGTACCAATGCCTGCACCAGCTACCATAAAACCAGTTTGACTGATAATATGGTGAGCAAGCAGTCTGCGCATATCATTTTCCATAATCGCGTAGCAAGCGCCATAAAGTGCCATAAGCACGCCACCCCACATAATCAGTTCGCTACCCGCGAACACGCGAAGCAATGCATAAACTGCAACTTTAGTAGTTAAACAGCTCATAAACACGCCACCAGTAATAGTGGAGTTTGCATAAGCATCAACGAGCCAAGCATTAACAGGAGGCATCGCTACATTCACACAAATACCAACAAGCATCAGCCAGTAGGTATAATCGTGAGGACCATTAACCAAATTTGTAATGGTAGGATCACCACCATGACCTAAATGCAAGAAGATACCTGCCAACAACAAGTTACCACCAAGCATATGTACCAAAAGGTAACGGAAGCCTGCACGACGAGATACTTTACTATTTTTGCACCATACCAAGAATACGGAAGTTACTGCCATTGCTTCCCAGAAGAAAATCAAGGTCAGCCAGTCTTTAGCAAGGGTTACACCAATGGCACAACCTGCATAAGCCATAGCACACAATGCTTCCATACGGTTTTCGTTATGACAAGCATAAATACCGCTGATAAGTGCTAAAACAGAAAAGATAAAGGTGAAAATCCAGCTGAGTTTATCAACATGGAGAATCCCTAATTTGTAGCCACGTACGAAATCAATGCTAACATCAGTACCAAGTTGCAGGTTAAAGGCAACATAAAGTGCTGCCAACGGGCCTACAGCCAATAATACTTTACGTACACATTTCGGTGCGATCATGGCAAGTAAACCTACCAGGACAAGGATTATGCCCGGATGCATTAACATCTCACTCATCATCGTCACCTACACTTTCGTAGTAATCTTCATCACGTTGCAAGATGGGAGCCATAATCATTTTAGAAACAATAATCAATGCCCAACAACCAACGAAACCGAAGAAAATGTTATAGCCGAAGGGTAACGGCCACCAATGTGCGCCATGCATATGCACGCCACACATTTCTGCTACTGCGGACAATACTAAAACCACAGCATTAAGCATATAAACTGTCTTTTTAGTCATTACAGCCACCCCCCATTCCAACCAGCAGTAATAGCATTAGCTGCCATTGTCGCCAATTTGTAGAAGTGAGGATAGAAATCAGGAACTACACCCAAAATAGCTGCCATAATAGTGGTCACACAAATGGGAACCAACATACGGTAACTGATTTCACCATATTCACGGAATTGTTCATGGGGATCTTTGCGGAAATAAGCCATTTGGCAAATGGGCATCAAGTATGCAGCTGCCAACAATGCGGAAGCAACCCAAACCAAAATATATAAGGGTTTACCAGCTTGCAATGCACCAAGAGCAAGATTCCATTTACTAATAAAACCAACTAAGAACGGCATACCTGCGATACCAAGGGACGCTATAGTAAAGCACGCCATGGTAATCGGTAATTTTTTGGAAATACCATACAGTTCACTAATATACTCACGATGAGTACGAGCAATGATTAAGCCTGCACACATAAAGAGAGTAATCTTCATAACTGCATGGGCAACAAGGTGCAGATAAGCACCCTTAATGCTTAAGGGAGAAAGCAGCGCCGCACCCAAAACAATGTAAGAAAGCTGACCGATAGTCGAGAAAGCTAAACGACGTTTCAAGTGGTCTTGACGCAATGCAATCAAGGAAGAAACTAAAATACTAGTTGCTGCTGCCCAAGCAAGCACATCAATAATGCCAAGTTCAGCAAGCAATTTAGGACCAAATACGAAACCGATAATACGCAATACGCAGAATACACCGGTTTTTACTACTGCTACAGCATGGAGAAGTGCACTAACAGGAGTAGGTGCAACCATTGCTGCAGGTAACCAACCATGCAGGGGCATTACCGCTGCTTTTACAGAGCCTGCCAAAATCATAATAGCAAAAGCAAGTTGCAAAGCCCAACGAGGTGCAGAATCGTAACTTAAGAAACCACCTGCAGTAAAGGACATGGTACCGGTAATGCAATATACCATTACAACACCAGCCAAGAATAATTGACCAGAAATTAAAGTATAAATCAAATACTTGCGACTAGCCATCAACGCTTCCGGATTACGTTTATGTAATACCAAAGGATAACTTGCCAAGGTTAACATTTCGTAGAACAAGAAGAAAGTAAGCAGATTTTCTGCCATTGCAATACCCATTACAGAGCTCATGCAAATCGCAAAAGCTGCAAAATAACCGGTTTGTTCTTTCTCATGATGACAACGCATGTAACCAATGGAATAGAAGTTGATAGGAACCCAAAGTATAGATGCCAGCACAGCAAAAACCATGCCTGCAGGATCTGTACGCAAAGTCCAACCGACAGTGTCAGTGAGTTGGCACATAGTATACTCGTAAACATTACCGTCTAAAACTTCAGGTAACATAGAAGTAACAATGCCAAACATAATTACAGAAGCAATAACGCTCCAAGTTTCACGGATATTAGGCCATCTTCTGCTGAAAGCAATAAAAATTGCTGCCAGGAAAGGAACACCAACTGCCAGGAAAGGTCTGCAATCTACAATAGTCATCTCAGCAACACCTCCGGCAATCCAATTTTAATGATATCAGTTACAATATCCACACTGTAGAAGCCCAAAGCTACAATGCCAATACCGGTAACAGCAATCGGCAATGCCATCGGGAACGGCAAACCAAGTTTACCTTTGTGACGATGTACTTCAGTAAGAGAAGCTTCACGTTGGACAAACATTTGCTCAAGAATGCGGAAGAAGTAAATTGCGTTAAGCAAGCTACTAACTACCAGTACACCAATATAAACGTATTGAGCACCAGTGTAAGCACCTAAGAGCAGATACCATTTACTGAAGAAGCCGCCAGTAGGAGGAATACCTATCATGGACAAAGCTGCCAAAGTAACGGTAATAGAACTGATTGCAACTTTTTTATTCATACCGCCTAAGCGATAGATGTTAACTTCACCAAAACGATATTGAATACCGCCGATTACGAAGAACAATGCACTCTTCATAAAGGCGTGGTTGATGATGTGAAGCACCGCACCAATAAAACCGTACATATTGCCCATTGCCAAACCAATAGCAATGTAACCAATTTGCGCCACACTGGAGTACGCCAACATACGACGGAAGTCATATTGAGCAAGTGCCATAAAGGAACCAAGCAAAATACCTGCTATACCAAGAATACCCAACACATCAAGTGCAGCTTTTACAACAGGAGTATCTACACCAAACATGAAGAATAAGAAGCGAATCATCGCATAAGCAGGAACCTTACTCATGCAACCAGCGATGAATGCTGCAGAACCGGGATGTGCATAGTTATATGCGTCCGGTTGCCAGCCGTGAAGGGGGAACAATGCCATCTTGATACCGAAGCCAATTACGAAGCAGGCAACTGCCAACGCAAAAATCGGATAATCAAGGAACTGCGCCGCACGCACTGCCATATCTGCCATATTCAAAGTACCGGTCAACGCATACATGTAACCAACACCTAAGAGGTACAAAGAAGCACCAATGGTACCAATAAGCAAATATCTAAAAGCTGCCAGCATAGATTTTTTACCACCAAGAGCAATCAAACCATAGCCGGACAAGGACATTACTTCCAAGAAAACGTATAAGTTAAATACGTCACCGGTAATTACCATACCGCACATACCAACGGTCATCAAACCATACAAAGTATAGTAACCGCCAATATGTAACCAGCCTTCCTCTTTAACAAAAGGTAAGCTATAAAGAGAACCCAACAGTGAAATAAATGTAATTAATACAGCGAGAACACCACTGATAGGATCAATAACAAATTCAATACCCAGAGGCGGTTGCCAGTTACCCATCCAATAATGAATAGGTTTGCCACCATCTGCAATAACCTGTTGCAACACAGTTACTGCACTCATAAAAGCCGCTGCAATAGAGCCAATTACAATCCAAGAACCTAAATTCTTTTGCATACGGCTAAAGAGCATACATAAAAGAGCTGCAGAAACAGGAAGTAATACGATGAAGAGAGGTGCATGCTGCATCATTTGCTAGCCCTCCTCAGAACCTCAACCTCTTCTACAGAACCGTAGATTTCTTTAATGCGCATCAACAGCGCCAAAGCTACGCCTGTAGTACCAAGACTTACTACGATAGCAGTAAGCATTAAGCCATGAGGCAAAGGGTTAATGTAAGCATTAGGGTTATTGGTAATGCCGTCAAGAACAGGTACCATTGCACCATCTTTTTGTGCAAAACACAGATAGAAGTAAATTACAGCAACCTGCATAACGTTCATAGCCATCAACTTTTTCATATAGTTTTTAGCTAAAACCATACCATAAATGCCTAAAAAGAATAAAATCATAACAAGGGAGTAGATGCCTTTAGTTTTCAAGAATTCATTCAATACTTCCATCATCGTCACCCCTTTTTATAATAGAATCCATCAAGTTAATGATTGTCATCATTACACACATGGTTACGCCAATTTCGATTAAGAAAATCGCCATAGCGTGCATTTCGTGTTTAGGTTCCATAACGATTGGCATAAAGTCATATTCCAAGAATTTGCCGCCGCCAAAAATGGTTACCCAACCAACGAAAGTATAAATAAAAGTACCAACACCAGCTAAAACTACAGAAGTTTTACCTTGAATGTTGAATTTTGCATCTTCACCTAAAATCATACGAGAAAGCAATACACCTACTGCCAAAAGCGCACCTGCTTGGAAACCACCACCAGGAGAATATTCACCAAAGCACAGAATGTACACACCATACACGATGCTAAAGGGTACAAGTAATCTAAACGCAGTACTTAATACAATACCGCCAAAACCTTGTCTCATTTAATTACCTCCCCTTCTTCCGAATCATCTACATCATCCGGTTCTTCTTCGGGGCGTCTGCCAACCTTGTTACTAGTTAAAAGCAGAACGGTAGTCAAACCAGCTAAGAACATTACGCCGGTTTCCCACATGGTATCGAAACCTCTGTAGTCAATGATGACACCGGTAACTACGTTAGGAGAACCAGTATCTTCAACACTGCGGGAGATATAGGAAGGAGTAACATGCTGGTTAGGTGCGTTATTCACATTGCCAATCTCCGGCAGATAGGTTACAAAAGAGCAGAAGATGCCAGTTATAACCGCCAGTAATACAGCTACTAAGCCACGCATTATTTACACCACCTATCAATTTTCTTCAAGGAAGCTACAAAGAAGATTGTAGAGATTGTACCGATAACTGCTTCCGTAAAAGCTACGTCAGGTGCACCCATCATAAAATACAGAAGCACTGCACAGAAGCTGAAACCACTGTAAATTACAGCTGCGCTCAACAAATCCTTACAGAAGATTACGGCACAAGTAATGAGAATTAAGAAAATCAGCAACACAGCTTCAATGATGTATATTTGCATCGTCTTCCTCCTTCTCTACTTCTTCGACTAAATCTTTAGCTGTTACAACCCTATGGCCGGATTTATAAGCCGCTTTGCCTAAAATATGGGAGCCAATGGGGTTAGCCAAAAATACGATAGTAAATACTAAAGCCATCTTCAAGGAAGTAATTGTCAAACCTTCATAAATAATCAAACCGATGAAGGAAAGCATACAACCTAAAGTTTCACTATTACCGGATGCATGAATTCTAGAATAGAAATCCGGCAAACGCAGCATACCGATGGCAGAACCAACAAAGAAAACGGAACCGCCCAGAATAAACAATGCTGCAATAATTTCTCTGATGGTAAAATCACAAATCATATGTTTTTACCTCCCAGGAACTTAGCAATAATTACAGAACCTACAAAACCTAACAAAGCATAAGAAATGGCAATGTCCACGTACATATCAGGACGATTGTCAATATAACCGAAGAGAACTAAAAGCAAAATAGTATCTGCACCGATTACACCCAAGCCATTCATACGGTCATAAACTGTAGGACCTTGGAACACACGTTGCAACATCATAGCAATTACAAAAATGATGGAAACCATGAGGATTACAAAAATAATATTCATATGTTATTCCTCCTCTTCCACCACAGCAAATTCGTAATCTATGCCATACAAATCTGCAACTTTTTTCTGGAAGCTACCATCCAAAACGCCTTCTGCCGCACCCACGGTCAAAGCATGAATTTCAAACAAGCCGTCGTCAGTAACATTAAGAGTTACAGTACCGGGAGTAAGAGTAATGGAGTTAGCCAAAACAACATAAGCCATAGGATTATCTACCTTAAAGTAAAAACGTACAACTTTCGGGTCGATATCAAGATTTTGACTAGTAGTTGCTTTTAAAACGTCGATATTCGCCAATACCAATTGCCACATCAGCCAAATGGAATAGCTGATAAATTTGAAAATTGATATTCCAAATACAAAATACTTTCTGCTACCATCCTTGTTAGGAACCAACAACAACGGATAACACATCCACACCGTTGTAGCAGCCGTAATGATACCATAAATGACAAACTTGGTCTTCAACGAACCTGCCAATGCCATCCAAAATGCAAAAAGCAACAGGAACAAGCACACCTTATGTACTATCGGGGAACCGACGATTTTTGCATTATCTAAGCTTTCTTGTTTTACCACGGTTACCACCTTTCTTTATTTTATGTATTTGCCGTCTTGCAACTCAACAGCAGAAAAAGCAAAAAGAGGCTACTTCGCCCTATTTCTTTAATTCTATAGTTATTTGACAAAAAGACACAAATTCCTGCCTGTTTTATCGGTTTTTAAAAAATTTGTGACCTTTACGGAATTAAAGTGATTTCTTTAAACTGACATTGTTCCAAAGGTAACATTCTTGATGCTAAACGTTTAACTCTTTCTAAATCAGCAGTACAACAAACGGTAACACTACCTTCACCGTCACTAAGTAAAGCTTCGTTTTCCAAAGCCTCTTTGGATAATTTAGCAGTAGCTTCTGCCGGATCGATGACAGTCACTTCTGAACCGAACTCTGCTTCAACTACATCTTTAATAAAGGGATAATGAGTGCAAGATAAAATCAACGCATCAATTCCAGCTTCTTTCAACGGAGCAGCATATTCTGCCACAGCTTGCTCAATCTCTGGATCACCAAACTGTTCACCTTCGATTAAAGGAACAAACTTAGGACAAGCCATAGGATAAACTTCAGCAGAAGCGTCTGCTGCCAAAATTGCTTTCTTGTGAGCTTCCGTACTAATGGTAAATTGGGTTGCAAAAACACCAATCTTTTTCTTCTTGCTGGCTACCAGTAAAAGCTGTTCACCTTTAGACATACCTACAAGTTCAAAAGGATGTTCCTTTTTTAAACTATCGATACCAAGCATAGTCAAAGTATTGCAGGCAACAACAACTTGCTTCACACCTTGGCTCTCCAACCAAGAAATAATCTCTTCCACAAATTGACGAATCTCCTCTTCACTACGGCAACCGTAGGGAGTACGAGCAGTATCGCCAACATATATAAAATTTTCGTGAGGCATCATTTGGTGCAAAACTTTCAGCACCGAAAGACCACCTACGCCAGAATCTAAAACACCAATAGGTGCATTGCTTTTCATAAAAGCACCTCCAAAAATTTTCAAACTTCAAAATAAATTGTTACGTCTATTATAGCACTTTAACTAATTAAAAACCAAATAAAAAAGCACTGCAAAACGCAGTGCTTTTTGTATACTTATTTTGCTGTCAAACCGCCATCGACAGGAATAATGCTTCCCGTCATAAAGGAATTCAAAGGACTCGCCACGCTACAAATCACATGAGCAATTTCTTCCGCTCTACCTACACGACCTAAAGGATAAGCGTCAGCCATATCATTTAAAGTGTAGCCCCCGTTACTTGCTTCTAGTTGTTTTCTAAGAAGCGGAGTATCGACATCTGCTGGGCAAACGCAGTTAACTCGAATGTTAGGTGCATAATCAAGCGCCAAAGCTTTGGTCAACGCAACTACAGCACCTTTAGATGCACAATATACAGGGCAACCATAATTACCACTTATACCTGCATCGGAAGCAATATTTACAATGTTTCCGCCGCCATACATAAAGGGCAATGCAGCTTGAGTAAGAAACATAGTACCTTTTACATTAGTGTCAAAAATATTAGCTATATCTTCTTCAGTAACATTTTCCAAACGTTGCTCCACATAAACACCAGCGGCATTTACCAATATATGAATGTTGCCACCAATACTTTGTAAAGCTTTGCGACAATCTTCCACGCTCGTCACATTGCAAGGAATATACATTGCACTACGCTCTGTAATTGCCAGCAATTTTTGCACCGCCATAGCTCCACGCAGAACACTACGTCCCAAAAGATAGACATTAGCACCATCACGCAAAAACTTTTCTGCCGCCGCCAAACCTATTCCTGAAGTACCACCGCTAATTACAACGTTCAGTCCTTCACAACCATAATTCATCATTTCAAAACTCCTATTCCACCTTTTCCTTCGGCGGTAAATTTACGGTAATCTTCGTATAAACGCCTTGCTCACTTTCCAGTTCTAAAGACATATCGTGGCGCAAAGCAATTTGTTTAGCAATGGCAAGACCTAAACCACTACCAGATTTATTTTTCTCGTTGCGAGCTTTATAGAATCTATCGAAAGCGTGCGGAATATCCTCCGCCTTGATGCCGCAACCATAATCTTTAATAAAAAGTTTATCTTTTTCCAAGGCTACTTTAACTTTTCCACCTTCGTCAGAAAACTTAATGCTATTATGTAAAAATACTAAAAGCATTTGACGCAAGCGACCGTAGTCACCATTAAGTACGTACAAATCAGTATCAGAACTCAAATCAATATTGATATCCTTCTCCAACCCTAAACGTCTGCTGCTACGCACCGCATCTTGCACCACATCGCACAAATTCAAAGGTTCTTTTTCAATGGGGAAGTCCATATTTTGTAAACGAGAAAGGTCAAGCAAATCATTGATTAAGCGTTGCAAGAAAACACTTTCCGAAAGCATTTGCTCATGATATTCCTGCACTTCTTCCGGCTCAGTAATAACTCCGTCACGCAACGCTTCCAAACTACCGCGAATAACAGTTACCGGCGTACGCAATTCGTGAGAAATATTGGCAATAAATTCGCGACGAAGCTTTTCCAGTTTTTGACTTTCTTCATCTGCCAGTTGCAAACGCTCACTCAAAACATCCAAAGTTCTTGCCAACTCGCCAATTTCATCATCTTGATTGATGTTGCAACGAGCTTTGTAATCCTTATCAGCCAAACGCATAGCAATTTCTTTCATAGCGTTCAACGGCTTAGTGAAGCGCCAAGAAAGCACAATACTCAAAACGGATACTAAAACTAATGCCACCAAGACACTGTAGGACAAAATTCTCAGCCCTGCCCAAACAGCATCACGCATACCTTGTACAGGTGAATGAAGCATTACCACCGCTTTAACCACACCGTTCTTATCGTAAACAGGAGCACCAACGGTAAGCATTGTATCGTCAAGCACGGAGTTATATTCTTCCAAAACAAAACTCTTGCCCTGGAAAGCTTCTTCCACGTGTTCTTTAATATTCTTAGGCATTTTTTGGTAAGCATCCTGTGGGTCACTGGGAATCAAATGACGCATTTTCTCACGATGTTTACCACTACGAGCATGGAACTTTCGCACCACGTCCATATTCATATTTAAATTTCGCTCGCTGTCCACAACCCACACAATTTCTTGCATAGCATTGTCTAAACTTTTGATAAAACGACTTTGGGAAATTTTTTCGCCATAACGTCCTTGTAGCCAATCAAGATCAGCACTAATTACTTCTGCAATCTTTACGGCACGCAAATTCATTTCCTTTTTCGTTAAATCAATATTGTGCTGCTTAAAGAACTGGTAGAACAATGCACCCATAATCAGAGAGAAAGTAAGCAGTACCGCAGCAAAATAAAAGGTAAGCTTGACAGCAATTTTGTTGCTGAATTTATTTTTCATCATCTTGCTCCATTATTTCACTTCGAAACGATAACCTACGCCCCAAATGGTTTTGATGTCCCAGCCTTCGTGTTCGTACTTATCTAATTTAGCACGCAAACGTTTAATGTGACTATCAACAGTACGGCTGTCACCAAAATAATCGTAACCCCAAATGCTGTCTAACAAATTCTCGCGACTAAAAACCTTAGTGCTATTTTTAGCCAAAGTCCAGAGCAATTCAATTTCTTTTTTAGTGAGAGGAACTTCTTCGCCGCCAATTTCTACAGTATATTTGTCCAAATCAATATGCAAATTGCTTACATCGTAAACGTTTTGCTTTTGCTGTTCTTGAACTTGGATGCGGCGCAGAACTGCACGCACGCGCGCCATTACTTCGTTAGCAGAAAACGGTTTGATTACGTAATCATCTGCACCAATATCGAGGCCCATAATTTTATCGTAATCTTCACCACGAGCAGTAATCATAATGATGGGAACCATACTTTCCTTACGCAGGCGACGACAAACTTCAAAGCCGTCAACTTCAGGCATCATTACATCCAAAAGTACCATTACAATATCATCTTGAAAGCGAGCAAACATATCCAATGCTTCTGCCCCATCAAGAGCAATTACGGGTTCTAAACCTTCCTTGCGAGCATAGCTTGCTAAAATAGAAGTAATTTGTTTATTGTCATCAGCGATTAAGATTTTATTCATAAGACACCTCGTTTCTATTCGCTTCATTATTTTTATAGTTATCTTTATTATAATATAAATCTTACTTATGACAAAATTATGTTTTCAACTAAAAAGAGCGTTAAGCTTTTTCGTGTTGCTGAACATTGTAATTTGCTTGCCTAAAAAACACAAAAAAGACATTTTAAAACCATAATTAAAACATAACCCCTTGATATTATAAGCACAACAAAGGAACCCCACACAAAACTCAACTAAACAAAAACAAAATGACAAGTGAATGTAAGGAGTGAAAGATTATGTTGAAAACTAACTACAAAAAAGCTTTATTGGCAGCTACCGTACTCACCGCCTTCTGTGCTAACGCAGCTTTCGCAGGCGAAGCTCCTGCTAAACCGACCATGCGAGAAAGAGTTGATAGAATTCTTCAACACCAAGACAACTGCGATATCAAAGAACATCGTCACAAAGATTCTGATGACCGCTTCCAATGCCGTCATCCTAAAAAAGGTAAATTCGCTCGTCCTGAAAATATGACCAAAGAAAAAATGGAAGCAATTAAAGCTAGACGTGAAGCGCGTCGCGAAGCTTGGAAGAAAATGTCTCCCGAAGAACGCAAGGAAGCTATGAACAAATGGCGTGCTGAACGCAAAGAACGCGTTGAAGCAAAAATGAACAAACTTACCCCGAAACAACGTCAAGAAGTGGAAGACTTCATCAAAAAGGATAGAGAATTCCACAAAGCTCAAATGGAACGTATGAAAAAACATCATAAAGCTCAACGCGAAGAAATGCGTGATATGACTAAAGAACAACGTGATGCTATCCGTGCTCAACAACCGCCTAAAAAAATTGGCATGCCTAATCCCCACAGACATCACCGCGATTGCAAATAAGCAAATACCCCTCCTTCTCTAAAAACTCATAATATCCCCTAAGTAAAAAATCCGTACTGCAAATGCAGTACGGATTTTTTCATTTGGTCCATTGATAAATTCTATAAGATAACCACATACAAAATGTTCCACTAAAATCCAACAACACATCAGTCACACGGCACTCACGACCGGGAGTGAAAAACTGAATGTATTCATCCACAACCGCGGTCAACAAACCAAAGAACAAGATGTAACCAGCAGCGGTGCGTTTAGAAACATAGAACTCACTGTATGTTTTGCAAAGGAGCCAGCTTTGACCGCCAAACTCCAAGAAATGTGCCAACTTACGAATGGTATATTCTAAATTACCATCGTAACTCATACCAACCATTTCAAAAGTAGCTTTAAGAACTTTTACAACATAACCGCTCATTTTAGCAGATTCTGTCGCCGGCAAAGAAGAACTAAAGAAAATAAAGATTGTAAAAACGATTAAGAGAATCAGCCACAAAAATCTTTGCATCTTACACCTCTTAAATATGACGTGTCAAAGTGTCCATAAGCATCATATTGCAAACAACGCCAACACCACCGGGAACAGGAGTGAAAGCACTTGCTTTAGCTTCTACTTCAGGAGCAACATCGCCTACAATCTTACCGTCAACAGCATTAATGCCTACATCCACAATAACAGCACCTTCTTTAACCATCTCAGGTTTTAAGAAGCCGGGCTTGCCAACTGCGGCAATAATAACATCTGCTTGACGAGTGATTTCTGCAAGATTTTGGGTTCTGGAATGACAAATGGTAACCGTAGCATTTTTATTAAGACAAAGTGCAGCAGCAGGCTTACCTACCACGGTACTACGACCAATAACAACTACATTCTTACCTTCCAGTTCGATACCGTAATGTTCTAAAATTGCCAAGCACGCACGAGGAGTGCACGGAGCATACATATTACTGCCTGCAAAAAATTCACCAAAATTAGCAAAGTTTAAGCAGTCCACATCTTTATTAGCCGCAATACTTGCACCAACCAAATCATCATTGATGTGTTTGGGCATAGGCATCATCGGCAAAATGCCAGTAATATATCTATTACGATTCATTTTTTTGATAAGACTAATAATTTCTTCCTCGGAAGTATCTGCAGGATAAATGAACTCTTTAGCTTCGCCGCCAAGTTCTTCTACCAACTTCACCACTCGATTTTTATAAACGTGGGAAGCAGGGTCATCACCCACAACAATTACTGCCAAAGTCACGAGGCGCCCATTTTCTTTTCCAGCTTGAATCTTTTCAGTAATAAGCTGTCTATATTTATCAGCTACGGGTTTGCCACGCATAATGATAGTTTCCATAAAAATTGCTCTCTTTCCTAAAGAATCATTAAAAGTGCCAAAAGGCGCTTATAAGATTTTAGAACAAGCCGCTGATTACGCCTTCGTCGGAAACGTCAATTTTTTCTGCAGCCGGAACTTTCGGCAAACCAGGCATAGTCATGATATCACCGGTCAATACTACTACGAAGCCTGCACCTGCAGAAATACGGCAGTTTTTAATGGTAATTTTGAAACCACTGGGACGACCGAGCAAGGTTTGATCATCGGAGAAGGAGTATTGGGTTTTAGCCATGCAAACGGGCAAGTTGCCATAACCCATAGCTTCAAAGTCAGCCAAAGCTTTTTCTGCATCATTGCTAAAGTTAACGCCGTCAGCACCGTAAATTTCACGAGCAACGGTTTCGATTTTTTGTTTCAAAGGCATATCGTCTTCGTAGATGGGTTTGAAGTTAGCAGTACCACCTTCAACCAAAGCAACTACTTCTTTAGCCAATTCAACACCGCCTTCGCCACCACGAGCGAATACGTCGGACAAGGCAACATTTACACCGTGTTTAGCGCAGTGTTCACGAACAGCTTCCAATTCTTCCGGAGTATCTTGTGCAAAAATGTTGATAGCTACTACCAGAGGTACGCCAAATTTTTGTACGTTTTCAATATGTTTTTCAAGGTTTACGATACCTTTTTTAACTGCTTCTACGTTGGGAGTAGTCAATTCAGATTTAGGAACGCCACCGTGCATTTTCAGAGCACGAACAGTCGCAACCAATACAACTGCGTCAGGTTTCAAGCCTGCATAACGGCATTTAATATCAAAGAATTTTTCTGCACCAAGGTCAGCACCGAAGCCTGCCTCAGTAATGGTGTAGTCTGCCAATTTCATAGCAGTTTTAGTTGCCATTACACTGTTGCAACCGTGAGCAATATTTGCAAACGGGCCACCGTGAATAATTGCAGGAACGTTTTCCAAAGTTTGAACAAGGTTAGGTTTAACAGCATCTTTCAAGAGAGCTGCCATTGCACCGTGAGCATTGATTTGACCAGCAGTAACTGCTTTACCAGCATAGTCATAAGCAACGATGATTTTGCTCAAGCGTTCTTTCAAATCGCGAAGGCTGGTTGCCAAGCAGAGAATTGCCATAACTTCGGAAGCAACGGTAATATCAAAGCCATCTTGACGAGGTACGCCATGAGCTTTACCACCCAAACCTACAACGATGTTACGGAGTTCGCGGTCATTCATATCAACAACGCGTTTCCAAACGATACGGCGCGGGTCAATATTAAGAGCAT